>JBFYPZ010000167.1:0-5277 GCA_041303035.1 Flavobacteriaceae bacterium | reverse complement strand
TGTTCATGGCCCACATGGGCAACATTGTTTACGGTATCCAAATACTTTCTTCCAAAATAATCCATCAGGTAGGCTCCCGCACCCCGCACAATATGAAGCGGTTTGCTGTACTGAAGACTAAGGCTTTTGCCGAGGTATTTTTTTCGTTCCTTTAAAATCTCTTTTTTCCCGTCATCTGTTTTTTGTGCAAGCCCGGTCAGTTTAAAAAGAAGGTTGGGATCAGGGCATATGCTTTTCCAGACTTCTGTCTGTTTGTGAAATGCCACACCGGGAAAATCATTTTTATGACCCAGCAGGGACAGCATCAGCTGAAAGTGCAGGTGAGGCACCCAGTGTCCGTTTTCCTTATAGTTTCCCAGTGTTGCCAGAAAATCCCCTTTTTTCAAAATTTGTCCGGGTTTTTTACGCGAAACACTTTCTTTGCTGAGGTGTCCGTAAAGCGTAAAAAAGCGCAGGCTGCCGGCAGTATGTTTTACAATGACCAGTCCGCCATAACCCTTATCAAGTTTGTCATAAACAGCAGCCACAATTTCGCCATCGAAGAGCACATGCACCGGTGTTGAGGCAGGCAACCAAAAATCTATTCCCAGATGTACGGTGCGGCGCTCGGTTCCCTGATTTCCTGTTTTTTCATAAGCTGCGGTGTTGTAAATGGGCCTGGGTTCCAGATAACCTCCTGCTAAGAACTTCCGGCTATGCTCCTTTTGTAAGGCATTTATTTTGTACTGGAAAAAATCGGGGTCATTAAATTCCTGTTCATGGCCTATCCATTTGCTTGAAACCCGAAGATCCAGAGGGTAAACAGTTTTTTTATTGCTTGCAGGGAACAGCGTTTCCAGTTTACAGGGGTTGTTCCGTGCAAATTCATGAAATGCTTTTTCCTGAGGATTCCCATCAAAACCACAGGCATTTCTGAAGCTGTAATGGGCAAATTCCGGATTAATGCTGATCCATTTTTCCAATAGTTCCCAGGCAGGCCTGTCGCTGATCTGCAAATACACATTTTCAGGTTCTTTGGTTTTGTTGATGGCCGATTTTGTTACAGAAATGACCAAACGCATACCGATGGCGGTATACAGGTATGCCAGTTCCTTTTCTTCGAGAGGAAATGAACTGTTATAGCCTTCTACAACGGGCAGGGCCGCTTCCAGCGGATCAGGGCAGTCCATGATGGCATAGGTACAGGCTATGGCCAGATCATTGATGATCTGGGTATGAACCGAATCACCAAAATCTATTACAGCCTTAATTTTCGGATTGATGAGATCTTCTGAGACTACAATATTATTATCATTGCTGTCATTGTGAACGACGGCTTTTCTGAGTTCATCATAATCCGGTTTTTCTTTTTCAAACAATAGTAGAAAATGTTTGAGAACCTGTCGCTGTTCTTTTGTAAACAGGTCCAGATATTTTTTTGTCCATGATCCACTGGCAATATCCCAGTCCAGTTTACGATGGGCAGCCGGATGGCTGAATGAACGCAGTGCTTCAGTAATCGACCCCAGTGATCTGCCCAGATCAAACCTCAGTTCATGGAGCACCGGATTCACACTGCTCCACAACCTTCCGGGAATCCAGGTCAGCAGACGAACCATTCTTTTTTCGCCTTCCGCATCCAGGATCCCGCAAAAAGGCTGCCCCTGTTTGTCCGGAATTATTTTCGGAGCTGAAAAGGCAGGGTCACGGGCAGCGAGATAAGTTAATATCTTAACCTGAAAATCGATGCAGGACCCATCCTGATCAGTTCTGGATATTTTTAAAATATAGGTCGGCCGGCCTTTAATTGTAACCAGAAAATTAAAATCGATCTCACCGGGTAAAGGGCTCAGTTCTCCCTGTAAATCAAAATGGTCCCAAAGAATTTTCTTTGCCAGTTCGATCTCAATTTTTTTTTCCGGGATTTCCATACAAAGTTTTCAGCCAGTTGCCGGCTTTGAGCAATATAAATAGCTGTTATTTTTTTATACCACAGCCAATCGCTTTGGTCGTATTGGGATCAATGGTCTTCTTGTTTAAAAGTGCATCCACGGCTTTCTCTACGTACCTTTCCGTTACGGCGGCTGCATCGGAATAATTGTTGTCGATAGCCCCGATATAGGCAACTTTCAAGACCTTATTTTCTTTGTTGAGCAGGTAAACATGCGGGGTTTTAAGGGCTCCATAAACCGGATAGACCTTTTGACCTTCGTCTATGAGATAAGGAAATGTAAAACCCTTTTTCTTCGCTCTGATAACCATTTCGTCATAACTGTCTCCTTTCGATTTTGCCGGATTGTTGGGATTGATGGCGATCACCGGATAACCTTTTGATTTGTACTTTTTATCGAGTTCTATGATCCTGTCTTCATAAGCAACAGAATACGGACAAGTATTGCAGGTAAACACAATTATAAAGCCTTTGGACTCTTTGTACTGGCTCAAAGACACCATTTTTCCGTCGGTATTTTTAAGGCTAAAATCCTTTGCTGCATCACCAACTTTATAACCGCTTTCAGAAGTCTTTAAGCCAAATGATGCAAACAATGCAAAAACAAGGAACAAGGAGAATAAGTTTGATGTTTTCATGGTAGGGGTTTTAAAAAGTTATTTATTTCGTTTTCAAGGGTTTCCAGGGTAAAGGAAGTTTCATAAAAAGTCCTCTTTTTATTATTATAGATCAGCGTTGCCGGAATAGCACCGGTCCAGCTAGAATCTACTTTTGAAATCCAGTTGTTCTGGTCGGGGTCATTCAACAAAATCACCTGTGAGTTCAGCTTGTTCTTTTCAATAAAGGGTTTTAGTTGTTTTTCGACCTGATTCGGAAAATCGAGGCTCACCAGCAGGACTTCCACGTTTTGATCCCTGTATTTTTTTCCTGCCTGTTCAAAGTACGGAAGTTCCTCAACACAGGGTTTGCACCAGGTAGCCCAGAAATTTACGATATAGGTCTTGTTGTCTGTTTTGTTTAAATAGGGTTGCAGGCCATTAAAATCAACTGTTAGGAGGGTTTTTTCAAGCTCTTCAGGCAAATTTGATACCTTCTCTGAAGCTTCTTTTTTCTCCGGAGTGCATGTGGTTACAGCTATGGCAAAAATGAGTAAGAAACAAACCTTCATCCTAATCAGAAATATTTAATACGAATATAAAAAATAAATCTTAATAGCCTGCCAATCTGTTCTCTTTAGACTTATTTGGGTCCCATCAAGAATCCCTTGCCCATGGCTCAGGAAACCTTTTCAGGAATAGAATTAGGGATAATAAGAAAACTAACTTTTAAGTATATCGGTTTGTTTCTTAAAAAAATGATCGGTCTGCAAACGCAAAATGTCCGTGGCCTTTTGTCTTTTGTAAGCATAGGTCTCCTCATCTTTTGTCACATCATAATACACCTGTTCATTGAGGTCGGTATCGGTTTTCAGCAGCAAGTCCCGCTGCAATCTGTGCTGTTTTTCCAGAACGGCAATGGCATCTTCCTCCATGGCAAGTTTGATATCGTATTCTCCCTTTTGGGACATGAGTTTCGAAAAAATGGGTGCTGTTTCAATGGCCAGAAAAAGGAGAAAAATAAAGAGCGAAGGCATGGGAGGCAGCTCATTCAGGGCATTGATCCGGGCCATCAGGCCGTCAAAATTATCTATGACCGGTTGCGTGTTCATTGCCTGTGCTGCTTGTTTTGCCCGAAGGCCGGCCAGTTCAGTTTCTTTCCCGGCAATTTTTGGCAGGTTGGTCTCTTTCAGGGCCTTCAACTCCTGTACTGTTGCATCGTGTTTTTCTCTTTTTTCCTTATAAACCGGTCCTTTGCCCAGCTTTAAAGTGCCGGCCGTTCCTTCCGCTTCGGCGATATAGGTGCTGTACAATTGGTTCATTTCCTCCTCCTTGTTTGAAATCTCTTTTTTCAACTGATCGATCTCACCGGTGATTCGGGTGATTTGCGGGGTGTACTGCAAGGCAATCTGGTCTTTATTATCGAGCGTCAGCTGATTTTTTTGTTTCAGCAATACCTGATTGATCTCTTTTTCAAATATTTTAAGTTCCAGGGGTTTGGCGATAACGACAGCGATGATCACCGCAAGAAATATTCTGGGCACGACCTGTACCAGCTCTTTTTTAAAATTGCCCTGTTTTTTTATGGTGGAGACAATAAAACGATCCAGATTGAAAATGAGCAGACCCCAGAGCAGTCCGAAACCTATGGCTGCATAGTAGTTTTCAAATACAGTATATAAGGCGTAGGCCGAAGCCAAAAAGGCCATTACCGCCGTAAAGAATACAGTTCCACCGATACCGGCAAATTTTATCTGTTCAGACTTTGAGGAACTTTGTAATAGATCAGGGTCTGCGCCTGAGCACATCCAGAAAAAATGTTTTAGCATAATGAGGAGGGTTTAATAAACCATAACGATGAATGAGTCGGTTGTGTTGCCCAAAAGTAACACAATCAATGATAAAGTTTTGTTAAATAAAATGAAAAGAAAAGGTCAGGCAGGATTCAAAAAAACCAGCTCAAAAAGGTATAAATGACCAATAAAAAAACCCTGACTTTTCAGGGTTTTAATTTAAATAAAAAGTATCCTTTTTAATTCGCGCTATTTTTTTGCAGAAATAAAAAGTTCGGTGTATTTCTGATAGAAAAGAGGTATGGTCTCTATTCCTTTTAAATAATTAAAAACACCAAAATGCTCGTTGGGAGAATGGATGGCATCGCTGTTCAGACCAAAACCCATCAAAATGGTTTTGCTTTTCAATTCTTTTTCAAAAAGATAAACGATCGGAATACTTCCTCCCGAACGCTGTGGGATGGCCGGAACACCGAAAGTTTCCGTATATGCCGCATTGGCTGCCTGATAACCTATGTTATCGATTGGGGTAACATAAGGAAAGCCTCCGTGGTGTGGCATGACTTTTACGGTAACACTTTTTGGGGCCAGGCTGAGGAAATGATCGGCAAACAATTTTGTGATCTCGTCGGGATGCTGATCAGGAACCAGGCGCATGGATATTTTGGCATAGGCCTTTGAGGCAATAACCGTCTTTGCACCTTCGCCGGTATAGCCGCCCCAGATTCCATTGACATCAAGTGCAGGTCTTATGGAAAACCGCTCGTTCGTGGAAAACCCTTTTTCACCATAAATATCGGCTATATCCAGGGCTTTTTTATAGTCTTCCAGGGAGAAGGGCGCTTTGGCCATTTGGGCTCTTTCTTCGGCACTCACTTCAACTACTTTATCGTAAAAACCGGGTATGGTAATTCGGTTGTCACTGTCGTGCAGGGCGGCGATCATCTTTGCGAGTATA
>JBFYPZ010000166.1:0-5285 GCA_041303035.1 Flavobacteriaceae bacterium | reverse complement strand
TTCCTCACCTGCCGGGCAGGCAACTTACTCATCCGGTCTGTCCGGTAAAATAACGTTTTACTCCGCAATTAATTTTTGGTAATCAATGATACTTTGTAAAACGATGTTTTTTGCCAGTTCTGCATTTTGAAACTCTTTTACAACTACCGTTTTGTGTTCCAGTTTTTTATAATCTTCGAAGAAATTACGCATTTCATTTATAAAGTGATCCGGTAGCTCCGAAATATCTTTGTAATGATTTACACTCATATCATTTTCGGCAACCGCGATAATCTTGTCGTCATGCTCCCCGCCATCCATCATGCGCATTACCCCGATCACTTTTGCAGAAACAATGCACATGGGCACGATGGTTATCTGCGACAGGATCAGAATATCCAGCGGGTCATGGTCATCGCAATAGGTTTGCGGAATAAAACCGTAGTTTGCAGGATAATATACCGAAGAGTACAAAACCCGGTCCAGTTTCAGTAAACCACTTTCTTTATCCAATTCGTATTTTGCCCGCGTGTGTTTTGGAATTTCGATTATTCCATTCACAATATCCGGAGCATTGCTGCCAATTTCTACTGCATGCCAGGGGTTACTCTTTCTTATTTTCAATTGACATTTGATTTAGGGGTTTGGACTGCAAAAGTATGAAAATTAAAACCAAATTTGTGATTTAATAATTGCCTGATCAGTCAATTTGTTTTCCGTCAAGAAAAACACTTTCTATCAGATTACTGCCAAAAGAATATGGCAGAAAAGCATAAGAAGGAATTTTTTTTGTGAGGATCAGGTTGGCTTTTTTACCTGACGTAATACTTCCATGCGTATCGGACAGGCCCATCGCGTATGCTGCATTAACGGTAGCCGCATTGATCGCCTCTTCCGGTGTCATGGCCATTTTGATACAGGCTGAAGCAAGCACAAAATTCATATTTCCGGTAGGTGAAGAACCCGGATTAAAATCTGTTGCCAGGGCGAGGGCCAGTCCGGCATCGATCATTTTTCTTGCGGGAGTATAGGGAATGCCCAGAAAAAAAGAACAGGCTGGCAGGGCCACGGGCATTACCCCAGTATTCTTTAAGGCCGAAATATCTTCATCAGTCATGACCTCCAGATGATCAACACTCAGAGCACGATTTTTTATTGCAACAGCAACTCCGCCAATACTATTAAACTGGTTTACATGAATTTTTGGCACCAATCCGTACTTTTTTCCCTCAATGAGTATTTGGTCTGTTTGATCAACAGAAAAATAGCCTGTTTCACAAAATACATCTATATAGGTAGCGAGTTTCTCTTCTGCAATTGCCGGCAGCATGGTGGTGCAAATAAGGTCAATGTATGCTTGCGGATCATTTTTGTAATTGGAAGGAAAGGCATGAGCGCCCAAAAATGTAGCTTTTACTGTAATCGGAAACTGTAGGGATAATTTTTTGATTACCCTGAGCATTTTTATTTCTGAATCGGCAGTTAATCCATACCCGGATTTAATTTCAACCGCACCTGTACCCAGCTGCATGATCTCGTTGATCCTTGCAGCTGCCTGAGCGAATAATTCTTCTTCAGTGGCGTTTTGAAGTTTTTTGGCTGAATTTAAAATGCCACCACCTTTTTGTGCGATCTGTTCATAGCTAAGTCCCCTGATCCGGTCCACAAATTCATCTTCCCTGTTTCCGGCATAAACGATATGGGTATGCGAATCGCACCAGGCCGGTAGAACCAGCCTTCCTGTTGCGTCAATTACCCGGTCGGGATAAAATTCCGGGAGGTCTTTCATCTCACCGAACTTGTCGATCAGGCCTCCGCGCATTACAATATAGGCGTTTTTTATTGTTGGCAGAACCCCCATTTCCTTACCGCGCAAAATTTTGACAGACTCATTCCTGACCTGAACCAATTCCTGTATGTTTTTTATTAATGTAACCATGTTAATGACACACTTTTATAATCATAATTGAGATACCAAAATAAGGAAAATGTCTAAGTCAAAAATAAAGTTTAATAAATAGTAAACTTAGCAATTTATATGACTTTTATCAATAAAAATAATGCCTGATTAAGTAATTTTGCAAGATAATACAAGAAACTATGAGCAAAGCAATTTATATAGCGACAAGTGAAGCCGAAAGTGGAAAATCTATGATCGCACTTGGATTGATGAGCATGCTTTTGGGCAAAACGAAAAAGGTTGCCTATTTCAGACCCATCATTCCAAATTACCCGGATAATGTAATGGACAATCACATCCATACCATATTAAATCATTTTGGACTTGATCAGTCTTATGAGGAATCCTATGCTTTAACAGGCACTGAAGTAATTCACAAAAAGGCCAATAATCTGGATGGGGAGCTTATAGATATCATTATTGAGAAATATAAAAGACTTGAGGCAAAATATGACTTTATATTGGTTGAGGGTACAGATTTTTTAGGTGAGGGAGTATTTATCGAATTGGATTTAAATGTACTGATCGCAAAAAATCTGGGGATACCGGTGATCATTGTTTCCAATGCAAAGAATAAGAGTGTGGAGGAAGCCGTGTCGAGCATTCATTTGGCCTTTGATTCCTTTGATGAAAAGGAAGTAATGGTACTGGCTGTTGTTGCCAATAAGGTACCACCGGATTCCATGTCCGGTCTATATGATAACCTTCGCGAGGTGATCCCTCAGAAAACTATGGTTTATGCCATTCCCTATTTTGGTTCCCTCGATAACCCTACCATCCGGGAACTTGCGGATGTACTGAATGCCAAGGTACTTTTTGGAGAAAACTTTTTAAACAACCAGGGTGGTAATTTTATTGTTGGAGCCATGCAGCTGCGAAATTTTCTGAGGAGACTCATCGAAAATTGTCTGGTGATCACTCCTGGCGACAGGGCAGACATCATCATGGGGGCCTTGCAGGCACATTTGAGTGCAAATTACCCAAAAATCTCAGGAATCGTGCTAACAGGGGGTATAGTACCTGAAGAACCGATACTCAAACTGATAGAAGGATTAACACAAGTGGTTCCCATTATCCTGGTAGAGGATGGCACCTTTGAAACGGCCAATATGATTGGCTCAGCAAGGTCACATATTTATGCTGATAACAAACAGAGAATTTATACTTCCATTGAATCCTTTGAAAAGTATATCAATGTGGATGAATTAGCTGATAAGCTGGTCACTTTCCAACCCGACGGGATCACGCCGCGTATGTTTCAGTACAATCTGGTGGTCAGGGCAAAGAAGAACAAGAAACATATTGTTTTACCTGAAGGCAATGATGAACGTATTTTAAGGGCCGCAGCCCGATTGGTTGCCCAGGATATCGTTACACTCACTATTTTGGGCGATAAAAATAAAGTCCTTCAACTGGCAGAAAGTGTGGGTGTTGAGCTGGATCTTTCCAAGATCAATATACTGAACCCTGTGGAATCGCCCAAGTTTGAAGATTATGTGGATACCCTGTATGAATTGAGAAAAAAGAAACTGCTGAACAGGGAAGCTGCCTTTGATCTCATGTCGGATGTTTCTTATTTTGGTACCATGATGGTTTATAAAGGAGATGCGGATGGTATGGTTTCGGGTGCCATTCACACCACGCAGCATACGATCAGGCCGGCTCTGCAGTTTGTAAAGACCAAGCCAGGAGTTTCTGTGGTTTCTTCCGTATTTTTTATGTGTTTGGAAGACAGGGTTTCCGTATTTGGGGATTGTGCGATCAACCCCAATCCAACCGCAGCAGAACTGGCAGAAATAGCGATCTCTTCTGCTGAATCAAGTATAGCCTTTGGCATTGAACCCAGGGTAGCTATGCTGTCATACTCTTCAGGTACATCGGGTCAGGGTGAAGACGTGAATCGGGTCAGAGAGGCAACAGAAATAGTAAAACAGATGAGGCCGGATATCAAAATAGAGGGGCCCATTCAGTATGATGCAGCCGTGGATATGGAGGTCGGCAAATCAAAATTGCCAAATTCGGAGGTGGCCGGTCAGGCAACTGTGTTGATCTTCCCGGACTTGAATACCGGAAATAATACGTACAAGGCAGTGCAGAGAGAAACAGGGGCAGTTGCAATCGGACCGATGCTCCAGGGATTAAACAAACCGGTAAATGACCTGAGCAGGGGATGCACCGTTGATGATGTTTTCAATACAGTAGTAATAACAGCTATTCAGGCTCAGGGCCTCTAAAAAAATATTCATGAAAATTTTAGTAATCAATTCCGGCAGTTCATCTATCAAATACCAGGTATTTGAAATGCCCCAGCAAGATGTGATTTGCAGCGGTATGGTTGAGCGTATCGGTTTAGAGAATGCTAAGGTAATCTATAAATCCAGGGGCAATACCTATGAACAGGTTACAGAAGTACCCGACCACCGGACCGGACTGCAGAAAATTTACCTTCAGTTAATCGATGAGAAGCATGGCGTTTTAAAGAGTGCAGATGATATTCATGCGGTAGGGCACAGGGTGGTACACGGAGGCAGTACCTTTTCAGATACTGTGATCATTGATGAGAAGGTCAAGGATAAGATCAAAGAACTTTTCTCACTTGCCCCATTACACAATCCGCCAAATTATGTCGGAATCGAAGTTGCCGAAAAGATCTTTCCGCATGCAAAGCAGATCGCCGTTTTTGACACGGCTTTCCATCAGACCATTCCGGAAGTTGCATACCGGTATGCCATCCCAAACAAATTTCTGCTGGAAGATAAGGTACGCTTATACGGGTTTCATGGAACGAGTCACAAATATGTGACAGAAAAGACTGTTGGGATCCTGAACAAAAAAGACAGTAAGATCATTACTGTACATTTGGGAAATGGCTGCAGCATCACGGCAGTACGCGATGGCAAAAGTATTGATCACTCGCTGGGTTTTGGCCCGATGAATGGACTTATCATGGGTACCCGTAGCGGAGATATCGACCAGTCCGTGATCTTTTACCTCATCAAAACCCTGGGTTATACCGTGGACCAGGTAAATAATCTCCTGCAAAAAGAAAGCGGTATGACCGGATTAACCGGCTTCAGTGACCTTCGAGATATAGAAGCAGAAGCGGAAAAGGGAAATGCCCTGTGCAGTATTGCTCTGGCAATGAATGCCTATAGGGTAAAGAAATATATTGGATCTTATATAGCTGTGATGAACGGTTTGGATGCCCTGGTATTTACTGCAGGTATAGGAGAAAATTCGGATGTGCTTAGGGGCATGATCTGTGCTGATATGGATTATCTCGGCATTGAACTGGATGAATCCTTAAATAAGATCCGGTCAAAGGAGATCAGGAACATTGAAAAAG
>JBFYPZ010000165.1:0-5301 GCA_041303035.1 Flavobacteriaceae bacterium | reverse complement strand
CAATACCTGCGCTTGCAGTGAATGTCCGTATATGAAAATGAATACCATGAAAAAATTGTACCTGTGCATGAAATACGAACTCCCAGAAATTCACGTTCCGGAAGAAATTCAAAAAAAGGCCCTTGTACCCATCCAGCGCATGTTAGAAATATCCTCCAGGTAATATGAGCAGGTTGCAATCAGATATCTTAATTCTCGGATCGGGAGTTGCCGGCCTGACCGTGGCAATAAAACTCGCCAAAACGCTTCCTGACAAAAAGGTTTTTGTAGTTACCAAAGCCGAAGAGAGCGAATCGAATACAAAATATGCACAGGGAGGGGTCGCAGCCGTATGGGATAAACTGGATTCTTTTCAGGACCATATAGATGATACCATGGTGGCAGGTGATTTTGAGAATGACCTGGAGGTCGTTAAAATGGTGATTGAAAATGCGCCTAAATGCATGGAGCAGCTCATTTTATGGGGTGCAGAATTTGACGAGGACGAAAGCGGAGCACTCGATCTGGGCAAGGAAGGAGGACATTCGGCAAACCGTATACTCCACCACAAAGACATAACAGGTTTAGAGATTGAGAGAACCTTATTAAGGCAAGTGGCCGGGCTGAAGAACATTGTGCTTTTACCCCATCATTTTGCCATTGACCTGATTACGGAACACCATATTGAGAGTAAGTACCCCAGATCAAATACCACTTGTTTTGGCGCCTATGTGCTCAACCAGCAAACGAACCGGATCGATACTTTCCTTGCAGATTATACAGTACTGTCCACAGGCGGTGTAGGTCAGGTGTATGCTGCAACAACCAATCCGGTTATCGCAACCGGAGATGGTATAGCCATGGCCCACAGGGCCAAGGTGAATATTTGGGATATGGAGTATGTACAGTTCCATCCAACGGCACTTTACCAACCGGGTGTAAGTCCGGCATTTTTGATTTCGGAAGCAGTAAGAGGTGCCGGGGCTTATTTGAGAAATACCAAAGGAGAAAGATTCATGCTTGAACTGGACGAGAGAGCAGAATTGGCTCCAAGAGATGTGGTATCGCGCGCTATCAATGCGGAACTCCTGAAAAGCGGAGACCATTTTGTTTATCTGGACTGCACACATCTGGATCCGGAAAATTTCGTAAATCACTTCCCGAATATCTTTGAAAAGTGCAGAAGCATTGGTATTGATCCCAGAAAACAAGCCATTCCTGTTGTACCGGCACAGCATTATATTATGGGCGGGGTAGCCGTAGATAAAAACGGCAGGACTTCGCTTAAAAGTTTGTACGCCTGCGGGGAGTGTTCGCGGACGGGATTGCATGGGGCAAACAGACTGGCCTCAAATTCCCTGCTGGAAGCACTGGTGTATGGCAATAAAATTGCAGAAGATATTATTGAGCAGCTACGGCTGCCTGGTGATAAAAACAAATTGACCATTAAGGAATGGAATGAGGAGGGAACGGTAATGCCTAAAGAAATGGTATTGATCTCACACAACAGGAAGACGGTACAGGCAATTATGACAGACCTGGTGGCGATCGTGAGGTCGGATGAAAGGCTGGAAAAGGCGATGGACCATCTTTCTTATCTTTATTCAGATACTGAAAAGGTTTATTCCCGGTCAAAATTGTCGCCTCAGTTATGCGAACTCAGAAATCTCATCACCATAGCCTATCTGATTACCAGGCAGTCTATGAAGAGAAAAATCAATAAGGGCGCTTTTTACAGTTTGGATAACCTCAACAGGGAATAATTCTCCTGTTTGATCACTATTTCCTTTCGCTGAAAAAATAAGATCTTCTTAAACAAAGAAGCCCGCACCATGAAAATCATGTGCGGGCTTTATATTTGGACTGTAATGAATCCAACTGGAAGGCTAACTATATACCCCCGGGGAACAGGATCATTTCAGTGCTTTAGAGATCCTGGAAATGGCCTCGATCAGGTTTTGCTGTGACGCGGCATAAGAAATTCTTATGCATTCCGGTGCTCCGAAGGAATCACCGGCAACGGTAGCTACATTGGCTTCTTCAAGCAGAAACATTGAAAAATCGCAGGCATTTTTAATAGTTTTCCCTTTGAGGGTCTTATTAAAATAATACGAAACATCCGGGAAGACATAAAAGGCACCTTTGGGTACATTGACCTTGATCCCATCAATTTTTCTCAGCAGGTCAATCACCAGGTCCCGTCTTTTATGGAACTCATCTACCATAAACTGTATGCGCGAAACCGGATTATCAAGGGCGGCGATCGCAGCTCTCTGTGCTATACTGTTCGTGCCGGAGGTAACCTGACCCTGAAGTTTTGTACAAGCCTTGGCGATCCATTCAGGAGCTCCCAAATAGCCAAGTCTCCAGCCTGTCATGGCGAAAGCCTTGGCCACCCCATTTACCGTAATGGTTCTGTTGTACATACTTTCGATCGCTGCAAAACTAAAATTGGGGGCACCGTAGTGAATGTGTTCGTAGATCTCGTCAGACAGGATATATATATTCGGATATTTTTCCAATACCCTGGCAAGCGCCCTGTATTCCTGTTCGGTATAAACAGTTCCGCTCGGGTTGTTTGGGGAATTGAAAAAAATCATTTTGGTCTTTGGCGTGATCGCAGCCTCCAGTTGCTGAGGTGTGATCTTGAAATCGGTCTCTATCGTGGACGGAATTTCTATAAATTTTGCCTCCGCCATGGTTGCAATGGCAGAATAGCTCACCCAGTATGGTGCTGGCAGCAGAACCTCATCACCCGGATTTAACAGTACAAGTGCAGCATTGGCAATACTTTGCTTTGCGCCTGTAGAAACTACGATCTGATTGGGTTTATAAGTAAGGTTATTATCTCTTTTGAATTTTCTGCAGATGGCCTCTCTCAATTCCAGATACCCGTCAACGGGGGTGTAGGCATGGTAATTTCCATTGATTGCATCGATTGCTGCCTGACGGATATAATCAGGTGGATTGAAGTCGGGTTCCCCAAGACTTAAACTGATAATATCCTTGCCCTGCTCTTTTAATTCTCTTGCCTTGGCTGCCATAGCCAGCGTTTCCGAAACTGGCAAACGATTGATTCTGTCGGATAAGGGATGTGACATGTAAAAAATAAATTTTGTTTAAGGATTAATTTATGCGATCTCTGCTTGTTTTCCCAGGTAGCTCAGTTGTTTGAAATGGTCGAGAAAAGCACCCCGCATCGTTCGGTATTCGTTATAAGGCAAATTGAATTCTTTTGCAGTCTGCCTGACTATATCTGAGATCTTTTTGTAGTGTATGTGCGAAATATGAGGAAAAATATGATGTTCAACCTGGTGGTTCAGACCACCTGTATAAAAATTGACAAGTTTGTTGTTGATGGCAAAATTGGAAGTGGTGAACAACTGGTGTATCGCCCAGGTGTGTTCCATATTTCCTTCCTGATCAGGCAGGGGCATTTCCGTATTTGGCATCACATGTGCCAATTGGAATACAACACTCAGAATCATTCCTGCAGTGTAGTGCATCACAAAAAAGCCTAGTAAAACCTGCCACCATAGCAAATCAGAAAAAAGCATGGGCAAAACAAGCCAAACCACATAATATAAGATCTTCGTAATTACAAGAACAGACCATTGTTTTGCAGGGCTGGGTAATTTGCCGAAAGAGAGTTTTCTTCTCAGGTAATTTCTGGTCTGTTTGAAGTCTGTGGTTATAGCCCAGTTGATCGTGAGAAGGCCGTACAGAAACAGTGAATAATATTTTTGGAAACGGTGAATTTTCAGTTTATCCGCATGCTCAGAAAAACGAATCACCCTTCCTGCGCTGATGTCTTCATCCATTCCCTGAATATTTGTATACGTATGGTGCAGCACATTGTGCTGTACCTGCCAGTTGTAAACATTTCCGGCAAGAATATACATGCTGCTGCCCATCATTTTATTTACCCAGTTCTTGCTGGAAAATGATTCGTGATTGGCATCGTGCATTACATTCATGCCAACACCGGCCATGCCTATGCCCGACAAAAATGCCATAAACAACTGCATCCATCCCGACATGGGAACGGTGAGAGCCAAAATAAAGGGAAGAAAGAAGAGGATGAACATAAAAACCGACTTGGAATACAATTTCCAGTTTCCGGTTTTTTTGAGATTATTGTCTTTAAAATAATCGTTTACTCTTTTATTTAAAGTTCTGAAAAAATTTGTTTTGTCACGTGTAATGAATTTAATCTCCTTCATTGAATGCTGATATTACCTGAAAATAATTATATTAATTGTCTACAAAGTTACTGGTTTTTTTAATGAAATTTGAATTAATTTACCAAAATATCAATGTACAATTAAATTGTATTTTAGCTGTCAAAATTTAATGATGGAAAAAATTCTGGCCTACTTTCCTGATTTGTCCGCTGAGCAGACAGAAAAATTTAGTTCCCTGAAAAAACTCTATGAGGAATGGAACGAAAAGATAAACGTCATCTCACGCAAGGATATGGATGATTTTTACGAAAGGCATGTGTTGCATTCACTGGGGATAGCAAAAATTCAGCCTTTTGAGCAAGGGTCAAAAATATTGGATATCGGCACAGGAGGAGGCTTTCCGGGCATACCTTTGGCTATTATGTTCCCTGAAGTGCATTTTCATCTGGTGGATTCGATCGGGAAAAAAATAAAGGTAGTACAGGAGGTTGCTCAAAGTCTGGGTCTCGAAAATGTGCTTGCAGAGCAGAACAGGGCAGAGAATATTAGCGGGGAATACGATTTTATTGTGAGCCGCGCGGTTACCGGCATGGATGATTTTGTAAAATGGACAAAAAATAAAATTGCCAAAAAGCAAATTCACACTTTGAAGAATGGAATTCTCTACTTGAAAGGTGGTGATCTGGCAGACGAACTGAGGAACTTTGAAAAAGCAACCGTGTTTCAACTGTCAGACTATTTTACCGAAGCGTTCTTTGAGACAAAAAAACTCGTTCACATACCCTTGAAATACAGGGGATAGCTGGACGTATACTGGCAAACGACACGATTCCAATAAATTTCACCAAAAAAAAAAGCCTGCATTTGCAGGCTCTAATCTTAAAAAATCAAAGAATAAATACTAAATAGTTCTTACATTTATTGCGTTTAATCCTTTTTTTCCGTCTTTTAAATCGAATTCTACTGTGTCACCTTCTTTAACTCGGTCGGTTAAACCAGAGATGTGCACAAAGTACTCTTTTTTTGAGTCGTCATCGATAATAAATCCGAATCCTTTTGACTCGTTGAAAAATTTTACTGTTCCTGTATTCATGGTAATATTAGATAAAAAATAAATTAGGTGCAAAGATAAAATTAA
>JBFYPZ010000164.1:0-5325 GCA_041303035.1 Flavobacteriaceae bacterium | reverse complement strand
CCCTACTATAATATATTTCATTTTTATAAGGATTTAATTTATCATAATTTCTTCTGTTGGATAACGATAATTCTTTCGCTTCTCCTTGCTAAAAACAGCAATCACAAGGGTTAGCATATTTACTCTGCCAATGAACATAACGGCTATGAGTATCATTTTGCTCATACCGCTTAATTTTGCTGTAATGCCTAAACTTAATCCAACGGTACTAAAGGCAGAAAAGCACTCGAAAGCAATATTCATGAGACCCAAATCAGGGTCAAAAAAAGAAATAAGCAGAATGGCAAAACCTATTACAACTAAAGATAAAGAAATAATTGCAAACGCCCTTCTAATAGTAATATCAGCAATTTCCCGTCTGTATATTTCCACCCGTGTTTTACCCTTTGCCAAACTCAGAATATTAAGGGTGGCTATTGCAAAGGTGCTGGTTTTTATACCACCACCGGTAGAGGATGGCGAAGCCCCTATCCACATGAGCAAAAAAATCATGATCAAAGTGGGAAAGCTTAATAGTGACATATCAACCGTATTAAAACCTGCCGTTCTGGGGGTTGTTGCACCGAATAAGGCCGTAACTATTTTTCCAAATCCATTGTGGTCGGCAAGTGTATGACTCCATTCGAGTATAAAATAACCGACAAATCCTACCCCGATCAGTATAAATGATGTTACCAGGGTGATCTTGCTGTTGATATTGATTACCCAGGCTCTGTATCTTTTTTTCTTTTTTGAAAAAGAAAACAGTTGGACTACCTTATATTTAAAATATTTCATGATATTGACCACAATTGGAAAGCCAAGGCCACCCAATACCAGTGTGAATATTATGACCAGCTGCAGGAAGTAATTATATTTAAACCCATCTTCAAACAAATTATTGGTCAAAGTTGAAAATCCGGCATTGCAAAATGCAGAGACCGCATGAAATACAGAGAAAAAGATCTGTTCCTTATGGGAGGAAAAATTTGTGCTATCGATACTCAAATAAATCAGCATGGCAGAAATGAGCTCTATACCAAATGTAATGAGCAAAATATATTTTAAGATCGAAAATACGTCTCCAATGGTTTTGGAATTTATAATATCCCCTAAAACAAGTTGGTTCTCATAAGTGGTACCGCCTTTGAAGAAATAACTGAAATAACTGGCAAAAGTCAAAATACCCAAACCGCCAACCTGAATCAGGCATAAGATAATTATTTGCCCGAATTGTGTAAAATAGGTTGCCGTATCCACTACAATCAACCCGGTAACACAAACTGCACTTGTTGAAGTGAATAAGGCATCAATGAATGATAATCCTCCGCGCGTGGCCATCGGGGTCATTAAGAGCAGTGTGCCAAATAAAATAATAGACAAAAAGCTGGCGATAAAAAGCTGACCGGGATTGAGAAAAGTACGTTTGTAATTTATATTTAGATCCGAAAATTCCCGGATAAAAGTAAAAATAACCGCAAATTTTAAATAAATATCTTCATAAAATAAATTTTGATGGGCTGCAAAACGGTCGGTAAAGAAATGAAAGTAAATTACACCAAAAGTGTAAATCACAGATAAGAGATCAAATCCAAATACTTTTCTTTTAAAGAGCTCTTTATTTTCATAATATCTTATCGCCGTTGAAAAAAGTCCAACGGAAAGCACCACAAAATAAAACTCATTTAACCAGATTTGAAACCTTGGAGATTGAGCAAAAGAAAAATCAGAAATAAAAGCCAAAATACCAGTCAAACTTAACCAGAATGAAAATCGATATAGATATTTTAATTCCAAATTGATGCCCTTAAAAGTATTTTTTTAAACCAGTAAATATACAAATTCAAACATTTCATATGTTTAAATATTACCATCCATTGATAACATTTGGTAACGCCTTTTAATCATTCGTGTTTACTTCACTAAACTCTATTTGTAATTGGTGTTTAGTGAATTAAGAATTGCTTACACAGGCTTTTCGTTAATGTCCATATCAAACCTAAAAAACCAGAGCAGCACAACCTGACTTTCTAATGTGCCGATCTTTTTTATACAAACTCCTGCCGATATTATCCAGCCTTTTTATGCGCAACTTGCTCACAGAAAATACAAAAGTTCCTGATTTTAATTATATTAGCTCCGGGTATGGAATACCCTGTTAAAAATACCAGGGGTATCCAATCGATTAACCACTGAAACTGGACTGTATGGAAAAAAAATCAATGGTGCCAAGCATGGTGCCTACAATGCAACCGGACAATGCACATAAAGAAGTTCCCGGCAATCCTTCTGTAGCAAAAAGCAGTACCACAAAACTAAACGACCGCAGCAATAGCAAAGCATTGCGTGTTTTGGGCGAGGAAGACTGGGCTTTTTGGAAAAACAATGGTTATGTTGTTATTAAAAATGCTGTTCCAAAGACACAGGCCCTGGAGACGGCCCGTTTTTTATGGGAGTTTGAAGAAAAAGACCACGCTAATCCGGATACCTGGTATACCCCGGCACGTGCCGAGATGCAGATGAAAGAGTTGATCAATACCGGCATGGTTGAAGTTTATAACCACCAGCATTTATGGAACAACCGCATGACGAAAAAAGTGTATGATGCCTTTGCAGATATTTGGGGAACTGAAAAATTATGGGTAACCATAGACCGGGCCAACCTGAATTTTCCGATCAAACCGGGCTTTGAATACAAAGCTTTTATACACTGGGATTACGATCCTGACACAAAACCTGTCAATGTGCAGGGTGTGCTTGCCCTGGCTGATCAAACCGATGAAAACATGGGCGGTTTTCAATGTATCCCGGAACTGTACCGTACTTATGACACCTGGAAACTAACCCAGCCCGCTGACCGCGACTATTTTAAGCCGGATGTCTCCGGTTTTGAACTGGAAAAAGTAAAACTGGAGGCAGGCGACCTGCTTATTTTTAACAGTTTGCTACCCCATGGAATACGTGCAAATTTAAGCGGTCATAAAGTCCGGATTGCCCAGTACATCTCCATGATGCCTGCCGAAGAGGAGAATGAAACCCT
The DNA here is from genome assembly GCA_041303035.1 of Flavobacteriaceae bacterium. Classification (GTDB taxonomy): domain Bacteria; phylum Bacteroidota; class Bacteroidia; order Flavobacteriales; family Flavobacteriaceae; genus Namhaeicola. Next base: position 2,306 of record JBFYPZ010000164.1, on the reverse strand, counting down.
GCGCGAGTGGAGAATCAGGTCATGGAAAGACCGCATTGCGCCTGAGGGTTACGCTTTTCCGGGCGACCCGCGAAAATGGGAACAGACAAAATACGGTACTGCAAAACTCAATGACCTGGGTAAAAAATTACTCGGACTGGAAAAATGGTAGTATCAAAACCGTTCAGGGAGTCACCGCTTTCAGTCCGATAATTGAGCCTATTAAGGTAACGATAAAAAACATTCTCCAGAACTGGGCCGGTTCCTTAAAAACAAAAATTCCAATGAGTACGGTGCCCACCGCTCCAATGCCTGTCCAGACCGCATAAGCCGTTCCAATCGGCAAGGTTTGTATTGCTTTGTAAAGCAGGACCATACTGATTGCCAAACAAATAAAAAAACCGAGCAGCCACCAGGTTGCCGTGGTTCCCTGACTTTCTTTTGCCTTTCCCAGACAAAAAGCAAAGCCGGTTTCAAAAAGTCCTGCGATGATCAATAGTATCCAATTCATTTCTTCGAATATTTTTTAGATGAGTATTTTATTTTAATCAGAAAAATAGTCCAACCTAATTCAATCTATTTATATATATAATTAATTTATTTATTAAATCTGTCTGAATGTAAAGTTTTTAACTTTTTTCTTTGTTCTTGTTTCTTTGTTCTTTGTCCTTGTCTCCTGATTCCCTTTTGTCACACATCTCATATCTCATATCTTTTTACTTTTTACTTTATACTTTTTCATCTTGTCTCCTGATTCCGGATTCTCAAATTGTCTCAATACTCAATACTTTTAACTTTTTACTTTTACCTTTTAACTTTTTACTTCTCACTTTATCCTTTATCCTTTATCCTTTGTCCTTGCCATCTTCTCTCCTGGTTCTTGGTTCAAAGTTCAAGGTTCAAGGTTCAAGGTTCAATGCTCAACGTACAAGTTTGGTCTTTTTTCTTTTATCTTTTTTCCTGGTTCCTGTCTCACATCTCACATCTCAAATCTCAAATCTCATATATCAATACTTTGTCCTTTATCCTTTGTCCTTTATCCTTCATTTACCTCTTTCCAGCTGATCAATTCTATCCTGTTCCTGGCGAGTAATGCCCTGCAATGATTACTGGTAAAATAATCAAAGTCGATCTGTCGCCATACCGAACCAAAATTCGGGTGGTTAACCGTTATTTTTTTCATCTCATCATCATCAAAAGCCGGATGTATCAAAATTATATTCAAACCGGGATTTAAATTTTTCAAAACCTCGTCATAATAACCGCTAAGATTTCCTTTCTCAAAGTCAGCGAATTTACCAACATACGCATAATCAATGGTCAGGTCTTTAGTGGTGAGATGCTCTTCAGCATGCAGTCCAACCATTTCAAGGAGTTGTTTGTTTAAGAGAACCGGGAGATCGTATTCCCGGCCAAGTTCTTTATATACCTTAAAAAATTCAGGCTTCGCCCCGACACTGTACATATGCGAATCCAGGTGGCTGGGCTTTAATCCGCAGGCATAGGCTTTCTCTATCTGCGCTTTCAGTTCTTTTTTTACATCTTTGGTTGTGGCACTGTTTTTTAGTGCTTCCCTGGTTTTAAAGAAATGCCCCTGCCCATCCACCAGACTGGGAACTTCTGAAGCCGGCAGTACCGGACCAAATCTGACTTGTTCCCATTCACAGGTCAGCGTCAGATGAATGCCGTAATCATATTGCGGATTCTTCTTTGCAAAATCCGCCATCTCTGCAAATCCCCGGCACGGCACCATCAAGCTGTATGAACTCACCAAGCCCCGCTCCAGTGCCTTGATTGTTGCCATGTTTTCAGCGTGCGACAATCCGGCGTCATCTGCATGAATGATCAGTCGTTTGGATTTAAGCGGGGATGTGGGGATGTTTGCCAAACTGTATACTTTTTACTTTTACCTTTTTACCTTTACTTTATCCTTTGTCCTTAATCCTTTGTCCTTTGTCCTTTATCCTTTGTCCTATGTCCGATGATCAATTCTTCTGCTTCAAGGCAAGCCTTCCCTTGCGGTCAATAAAAATAGGAACAATTTTTAAAATGATTGAAACAATGATCTATAGAATTTTCGCATTCGCCGAAAACAAGGTTCTATGTAAAATATAAACGACCAGATTGTTTGGAATTTACAATATGTACTTTTATGGATCAAAACGATTCATGCTTGCAAAATCCTCCGTTTTTTTTGATTGTTGTTGTTGTCTTGCCATTTTTCAACCTGTTCGCCTTGCCATATTTGAAAAATGTTTGGTCGTGATTAGAATTTCTTAATAATTTATAAAAAATATTTCTTACTTTTCACCTTACAAAGTAGTGTT
>JBFYPZ010000163.1:0-5339 GCA_041303035.1 Flavobacteriaceae bacterium | reverse complement strand
ACAACTGGAAAAAACAGTGTTTTCGCTCATCACGACTCTGGAAAATCATAGTGATTTTGATCCGTTTGCCGGGCGCAAGTTATATTCCCATCTTTATCGATTGGGATATGAAGATATTGACGTCAAAATCACGGCTCACCATCTGATATTCGGTGAACTGGACCAAATGGATGCCTATAACTGGAAAAAAAAGATTGAGGTTGCATCTCAGAAAATCGGCTATCGTTTTGACGAATATGAAAAAGGTTATGACGAGTTTATATATGAATTCAATCGTTTTTTTTCAGACCCCGGCAGATTTACCTACACACCGTTGATTATTTGCAGAGGCCGCAAACCTTTTGCCTGAAAATAAACTTTCGTAAATTTTTTCACGATCAATTAAAAATTCAATCTGTTTTTTATCGCCGATTTTAAGATTGTTATAATAGCTGAAAAATGCCTGAACGATATCCCCGTCAAAATGCTTTCCGCTCTGATGAGAAATGATACCGAGAGCAATATTTTCCGGCATGGGATTTCGATAATGGCGTTTGGATGTGATGGCTTCGAACACATCGGCGACGGCGATAATTCTTGCACCCATGGAAATCTCCTTTCCTTTCAATCCGTTAGGATATCCGGAACCGTCAAATTTCTCATGATGTGATCCGGCTATTTCCGGAACCGCACTATAGATGCCCTCAAAGTTGATTTGCTCCAAAATTTTTCTGGTTGTTTCGGCATGAGTTTGTATTTGCCGGTACTCTTCAGGGGTCAGGGCTTCTTCCTTTTTCAGGATTGAATCACTGATACCAATTTTTCCATAGTCATGAAGCAATGCTGCTACTTTGATGATTTCACAAAAGTTGTCGGAAAGATTCATTTCCCGGCAAATGCCAAGGGAGTATTTTGTGACGCGCTCGGAATGGCCGGCGGTCAGAGGATCACGTGCATCAATACTGGCAGCCAAAGTTTGTAATATTGATTTGAATTGGCGCTCTTTAGATTCAATCAGGGTGGCATTATGGATACTGATACCGATTTCCGGAGTGATTCCCATCAGAAGACTCATATCGCTTTGGTATAATGGTCTTTTATTGTTAACATTGTCCGCTGCAAAAATCCCCAGGGCTTCACCTTCATAAATGATGGGGCAGCAGATAAATGAAGTGCTTTCCAATAATCTCATGTATTCCAGGCTTTTGGGTGAAAGCGACTTGACGATATCATCAACATTATTGATCAGAAACGGTTTTTTTTTGAGGACACAAAGCACAAAGATACCCTTGGAATTGGGATTATCCAAATGAAAATCAGTTTTCATCAGAGTTTCAAGCTGCTTTTCCGTATAACCAAATCCGGCCTGGTAAACCAGTTTTCTTCGCTGCTTATCAACCATCAGTATTATCCCCCGATCGTAATCAAGCCGTTTTTGTACCACCTGAATTACCTCGTTTGCTACGCCCTCCACACTGAGTTTTTTATTGATGGACTGTCCCAGCTCATTGGCTAACATCGCGTTGTTATAATTGACATTGATTTGGTTTAAAAGGTTATCACTGGATCCCATCAGGCTTTTTAATGCGAATTGATATTCATTATTTTTTAAACATGCAGCATAAAGAGATAAGAATAAAAAAAGGAACAGGGATCCAAAAGTAAGTGGTAATAAGATTTTCGGCAGCATAAAACCCGCCGCAGCACATAACGGAATCATTGAGAATGATATATAATTTCTGACTTTATTACAAAAAGCAGAACGAGAACTTTTCCATGACACAATATATCTGCAGACTCGTCCTCCATCAAACATACATTCGGGATGTTCAACCTTTGGTAAACGGTAGTTGAAAATCAGCGATACAGCCTCGATGTAGCCGATTCTGTTTTCACACTGGTATTCTTTTTCATAGAGGCTGCCTGCTGTTTCGACGATAATTTCGACTGCTGAAGGTTTAAGTTGACGCACTTTGAAAATAGAGGATTTGGTAAAATTGGGAACCGCTTTTTCCAACATCAAATAGGCTGTTGCAGGGTCGACACATCCGAGAATAAAATGACGCATAATTCCTAGAGCTTCCGGCGAAGCAGCATAACGGCCGGCTTCCCTGGCAATCCCATTGTTACGGGTGAGGTTTTTGACATTTTCATAAAACAGATCAACCTGTTCCTGCGTAAACCAGTACCCTTCATCTTCAATTTGATATGACTTCATTTTGGATTGTTCCAGCAAATCAGGCAAGTTAATGAAGCTGTATCTCTTTTTAATTAATTTAATATAGGTGTTAATGATTCTGCTGCTATATAACGGTTTATAATCCAAGGATGCCATCTCGTTAAACCTTAAGTAAAAAAGTATATTCAAGGTGAATGGGAAGGATAAATATCAGCCATATATTGAAAATATTGATCACTATAACGGGTATCAAAAATCCAGAGTTTATATGTTTTATCTTGTAACAGATCCTGCCTTTGGGCATAGTTTCCGGGATAAATCAGCACCGGTGTGTTTTGCATTTCAGCAGAAGTATAATTGATTGCGCATAATTGCAAAGCAGAAACAAGAACAATGGGAGAAAGGTTTTCCGAATCAAGGATAATGACATGAAAACAATTGGTAAAGTTGGATAAGTTCAAACCGATATCCGACAGGGTCATCATGATAATTGCTTTAAGGCAGCTATCGACCTTCAGCGAGAATAAATATTTTTCACGTTTGAAATTAAGTTCCCGGTATTTTAATCCAAGTTCATTCTTATTCATGGATTCGGGCTTCAGATCCAGGGCATCCATTAAAAGCCCGCCCGATATCCCTTCATAGAAAATGTTCAATGCAAATACATCGTCAGGGCTTGCTTTTTCCAGTACGGCGTTGGAATTTACCAGCAGTTTTTCAATATGTTCGGCCGAAAAAGTTGTGTTCTGAAAATGACAGTAGGCTAGTTCATCAATTGAACACCCGCCGGGATTGTTCAAATAGTTTGCAAACCCCCCGAACACACGGTTGGGAAACTTGTTTTCAGGGCGAAAATAGCACATGACATATTGCATGTGACTTGCGTGCAGCCATGAAAAATCATTGATATAACGTCCGATTTGGGTCAACACCACAAGTCCTGCATTCTTCAGTGAAGGGCCTTTGGCTGCATGGTGATGTATCAGCCAGGTTTTTTCATAAAACCGAATCATGGCAATATGACCATATATGATCCCTTTATCCTTAAAAATAAAATGATGAGCGATTTCAGGATGATGGTTATAAAGCCTTTCATAAAACGCTTTGAATTGCTCTTTATTGATTTTGATGGATGAATATTTTTTGGGATAAAAAAATCCGGTATCGAAAAAAAATTTCCAGAGTGCGTCCATGTCTAACCGATTGCAGACGTGAGTATTTTTATTATCAACCTGGCAAAGCAGATTGGAAAGTTGGACCTGCTCCAGAATATTCATATCCATAAATGAGATATCCCAGCGAATCGACGAGTCCTGATTTACTGAAGATTTAACATGTTGTTTGGTTACCTGCGCACGGCATCGAATTTTAAAATTCGGGGCAAATTCAATATCAAGACAGGGTATGATCAGTCCGGTAAAAAGCGTGGCTCCTGATATGTACTCCTCGCAGGAGAGGTCCGCGCATGACAATCCCTTTACGCCCATACTGATGTTTTTTTCCGTAACCGGATGTTGAAAAACAATGTTTGGTGATGGGACAAGTTTTTGCTGAAAGCTGCGAAACATTTTAGGTTGAAATCTTGATATTTCATCGGCGACAGGAGCAACAACTATTATCATGGTTTCATCTTCCCGGCTTTGACGAATCACATGAGATGTTCCGGAATAAATTATATCTTTCATTCGCCTCAAAATTACCGTTACCGGTGCTTTCAGATTAATCCATTGAAATGATTGGGCCGGCTCCGGGAAAAGCCGCATAGAAAAAGAGACATAACTGAAATCAATCAGAATACCACGAAATGATGCGCCATTTTGAATCAATTCGACGTCAGTATCATGGCTTTGATATCTTGGTGCTTTCCGGCGATTTAACTCGTGACAGGACTTGGGAAGAATAAAACGGATGCTGTTTTCCGTAATCGATTCAATGTCAGGTTTTACAATAATTATTTTCTGATCGTTATTGATCAACAGATGCATCAGTTCATAAAAGTGGAGGTGTTTTAGAAAATCGGGTGAACCAAATATCGCACAATCCAGCTTGTCGTTAAGGCAGGGGCGAGGTTTGGCCTTCAAAGCCAGCATGGTATTATATTTTTTGTGTTTGAATTTAACCAGGATAAAGCTATCTTGAAAATTCAAGTAGTTAAGAATATTGACCAGGTGTCGCAAATGGATTTTATGGCCTTCTTCCAGTCTGCTGTTTAAAAGATTCTTATCAGATAAACGGGCAATTTTTTGAAAACCGCACATGGGTCGCCTTAACCGGGTTCAGTGTAGCTGATAGTTTTATGAAGTTGAGCTGTATTTTACTGTTTTCTCCCCCATGGGCTGCATCAGAATGCAGCTTGAAGCGATATTTTCAGATGTTTTTCTTTTATATTTTTATGCTTTGATGGAATGAATTGTCAACAATTAATGACCAAATTTATAATTGTTTATCGGAGGTTGAGCATGCGTAGTTTTTTCAATGTAAACTTTCAGTGGGTCTGTCTGGTTATTTCAATTTGATCCAAAGAAGTTTCGCAATGCCTGGTCCTGGATTTTTCCATTGTAAAGGCATTTCCGAAGTCAAATAAATAACATCTCCTGGTTTGACGGTAAAAGAGGCTTTTTCCATTTTGATCACAAGTTTTCCGGAAAGCAGGTAGCCCATCTCATCACCTTTATGGATAAAAAAGTGAGACAAAAGGGTTTCCTTTGGGAGAATTTCAATGAGGAACGGCTCTGCTTTCGGGTCGAAATCCACCGGAGTCAGGAGCTTGGCATGAGCACTTTTTCTGGGAATGCCGGTCAGCTGAAAATCCATGGCTTCCAATGACGGAAAAACAGTACGGCTGGTGTTGCTGGGTGAGTTCTGAAAAAAGGAGCTGACATCCACTGAAAGCACTTCGGCAATTTTCAAAAGGGCCGGAAGGGAGGGATAAATAAGGTTGCTCTCGATCTGGGAAATACTTGACGGTGTCACACCCACCAGTTTGGCCAATTCGGTCTGGGAAAAGCCTCTTTTAGTCCGAAGTTCTTTAATGCGCATACCCAGATCTATCCGGCCTGTGCTTTTTTTTTCCGAATCAAACGTAATCGTTAAGTCCTGAGTCCAGTATTTAAAAGGGGTATTGAGTGTGTCTGTTTGTCGTTTTTCCGCTTTTACAATGCTCAGAGTGGTTTTTCCTCTT
>JBFYPZ010000162.1:0-5496 GCA_041303035.1 Flavobacteriaceae bacterium | reverse complement strand
ATGGGTATTGATGCCAAAAGGTTAACAGCCGAAGGTTACGGTGAAAAGCATCCTGTTGCTTCTAATGATACCGAAGAAGGAAAAGCTTTGAACAGAAGAATTGCCATGCGCGTTACCAAAAAATAATTTTTTTTAAATCAATTAAAAAGGCTGTTGTAAATTTTACAACGGCCTTTTTTTATTCTGTTTGTTGACTTTTCACCTCTTTAAAATACAATTGCGAAATGGGTATGATCATCAATCCGGCGATCATAAAAAGTATAAAGGAATACTTGAGGTTAAAGAGATGGGCTATATACCCGATCATAGGCGGGCCTATCAGCATACCGACAGTAGAATAAGTTGAAATGATAGACAGGGCCATGCCCGGAGAATATTTCTTGGAGTTGCCCGCCAGGGTAAAAGTCATCGGAAAAACAGCTGCAACACCAATACCTACTATGGAGAATCCAAAAAGTGTAGGCCAGAAATAGGGAAATATGATCACGGTCAAAATGCCAATCGCGACCACACAGGCACCGAAAATATAGGTTTTTTGCATGCCGATCTGTTCAATAATCCTGTCGGAAAAAAATCTGGAAAGTGCCATAAAGGTCATAAAGATGAGGTATCCCAGTGTAAATAATTCTTCTTTTACCACTTCCTTGAAGTAAACCCCGCTCCAGTCAAACATGCCGCCTTCGCACAGAGCGGCAAAAAATACCAGCAGTCCCAGATACATGATGGACTTGTCTGGTTTGCCGAGGATCAGCTTATTACCGCTGGGAGCCCTGTCATTTCTCATTAAAAAGGGAAAAGCCAGCGCTGATAATATGACGGTAAAGGAGGTCACAATCAGAAAATGCGTGTTTAAGGGAACCTCTAAACTGACCATCAGGGTTGAGAACAGCACGCCTACCAATCCACCCACGCTCCACAAACCATGAAAGGAACCGTTGATCTTTTTTTCAAAGGTTTTTTGCAGGTTGATGGATTGGGTATTGATGGAAATGTTAAATATCCGCATACAAAAAGAAAGCAGGGCAACCGAGATCACCAGAAAACCCATTTTTTCAGAAAAACCGATAAAGGTCAGGGCCAGCGAAAAAAACAGAAAGGCCACAAATAAGGGTACCCGGCTGTTAAATCTTGAAACCAGCCAGCCTGAGATGGGCAGGCCTATGAGGGAACTGATGGGCATGGTAAGCAACAGACTCCCCAATTCGGCCTCGTTCAGGCCAAAATTGGTTTTGATAGTAGGAATTCTCGAAGCCCAGGAGGAAAAACCAAAGCCCGAAAGAAAAAAATAAATACTGAGGGCTACGCGCTGTTTGAGCTTTTCGTTCATGATAACATTTTCATTATGCAAATATCCGAGGTATTTTGGAATTGACAAGACAATTTCTTTTGGAAAAAGTATGGAGATCATTAATGCATCAAAGTTGTTGAAGGTGCTGATAATTAAAGGAGCTGTGATCTGAAAGAAAAAAGTCTTTTAAAACGAAATTGAGATATAAAATTATTTTATGAAAATGTATTTTATGGATTTTAAAAGTTTATTTTTACTATAATTGTTTGAAATTAAGGAAGTATATGAGAGAAGAATATTTTAAGTGGTATTCGCCAAATTTGAGCAGGGATATAGAGATGTTGGTTTTTGGCCATGCCGGTTACCCTGTAATCTTATTTCCCACCTCCATGGGAAGTTTTTACGAAAACAGGGATCAGGGTTTAATTGGAAGTGCACACTGGTTTATCGAACAGGGACTCGTGCAGATCTTTTGTCCGGATAGCGTTGATAAGGACAGTTTCTACAACAAAAAAATTCATCCGGTTCACCGCATCAGAAACCATATGTGGTATGATAAAATGATCTGCCATGAAATTGTTGAACGGGTTAAGAACAATACAGGTGCAGGGAAAGTTGCCGTGGCCGGTTGCAGTTTTGGCGGTTATCATGCAGCAAATTTTGCTTTCCGCCATCCGGGATATGTTAGTCACATGTTCTCTATGGGCGGCGCTTTTTCGATCAAGAGTTTTATGGATGGCCATTGGGATGATGACGTGTTCTACAACAGTCCGGAAGATTATTTACACGGATTGAACGACCCGGAATTGTGGCGTATGGACATCGTGCTGGGAACTTCCAACTGGGATATCTGTTTTGATGCCAACCTGAAACTGAGCCGTGTCCTGGCACAAAGGGATATCCCGCACTGGCTGGATATCCGGCAAAACCGGGAACACGACTGGCCTGTCTGGAAAGAAATGTTTCCGCATTACCTGTCGAGGATCAGATTCACATGAACCAGGCAACTAATGAATCGTATAATCTAAATAAAATAAAAAATGAAAAAAATTGGCATTTTGTTCGGCATGGAAAATACCTTTCCACAGGCTTTTATAGACCGGGTTAATTCGAAAGGAGAGAAGGATATCATCGCTGAAGCGGTGTCTATTGACAAGGTGGTTCAAAACAAAGGAGGGGAATATGCGGTTATCATAGACCGTATTTCTCAGGATGTGCCTTTCTACAGGGCTTATTTAAAGAATGCAGCGCTTACAGGAACCAACGTGATCAACAACCCGTTCTGGTGGAGTGCTGATGACAAGTTTTTTAATAATTGTCTGGCAGATACTTTGGGAGTTCCGCTACCAAACACGGTAATCCTGCCATCTTCTGAGCATCCAACCGATACAACTGCCAGATCTTTTAGAAACCTGGCCTATCCCATGGACTGGAACTGGATCTTTAAATACATCGGTTTTCCCGCCTATATGAAACCTTATGCCGGCGGTGGCTGGAAGAATGTTTACCGACTGGAAAATAAAGAAGAATTCTGGGAGAAACACAAGGAAACCGGACAACTGGTTATGCTTTTGCAGGAAGAAATAGTTTTCCAGGACTATTACAGGGTGTACTGTCTTGGTAGAAAAGCAGTGCGGATCATGCCTTATGAACCAAGAAATCCACACCACCTGAGGTATGTTGTAGAACACCCGAATACAGATAAGAAATTAATGGCTACCATTAAAGATTATACACTGCGTCTTTGTAACGGACTGGGTTACGATTTCAATACGGTTGAATTTGCTGTTCGGGATGGAATACCATATGCCATTGACTTTGGTAACCCGGCACCGGATGCAGAAATAACCTCAGTAGGCGAGGAGAATTTTGAATGGGTGGTTGAGGAAGCTGCCAAAATGGCGATTGCTGCAGCCAAAAAACAAAAACCCGGACAAACAAATCTGACCTGGGGTACCTTTGTGAAAGAATCAGCTAAATAATGTATCAGGTTTGCTTTATATCGATCAGGCTTTCTTGTTAGTGATTAAGCTTAAATAGTTAAGAAGATGAAAAAATTACCGGTTTTTACACTGGGGGTAGAGGAGGAATATCAGATTATCGATCCTGAAACCAGGGAATTGCGCTCGCATTTATCCAAAATTGTAGATGGCGCTAAAGTATTTTTAAATGAACAGGTTAAACCTGAAATGCACCAGTCGGTAGTAGAGGTAGGTACCAATATCTGCAAAAATGTTGCTGAGGCCAAAGAAGAGATCAGTGTACTGAGGAAAAAAATAGTGGAACTGGCCCACGATCAGAAACTGATTGTTGGCGCTGCCGGTACACATCCGTTTTCGAGATGGCAGGACCAGCCTATAACGGATGACCCGCGATACCACCATATAGTCAATGAAATGCAGGATGCCGCCAGGTCGAACCTGATCTTTGGTATGCACTGTCATGTGGGTATTGAAAATCGTGAGGTGGGATTACAATTGATGAATCAGGCCTGTTATTTTTTACCCCATATCTTTGCGCTTTCAACAAATTCTCCTTTCTGGGAAGGTAGGAATACCGGGTATAAATCCTTCCGGACAAAGGTTTTTGATAAGTTCCCCAGAACGGGTTTGCCGGAATATTTTGACAGTGTGCAGTCTTATGACAATTATCTCGACACCCTGGTCAAGACAAAATGTATTGACAATCCGAAAAAGATCTGGTGGGATCTGCGCTTGCACCCCTTTTATGATACCATAGAATTCCGGATTTGTGACATGGCTCTTACGGTGGATGAAACCATGTGCATCGTGGCCATTATCCAGGCTGTGGTTGCCAAATTGTACAAACTCACCATGCAAAATCTGAGTTTTAATATCTACAGAATTGCGCTGATCAGGGAAAATAAATTCAGGGCTGCCAGATATGGAATAGAAGGCAATATGATCGATTTCGGACTGAAAGAAGAAGTAGAGACCAGGTCTTTGATCATGGAATTGCTGGAATTTATTGAGGATGTGGTGGATGAGCTCGGAAGCAGGGAACAGATCAATTTTGTGCATACCATCCTGAAAGATGGCACCGGAGCCGATAAACAACTGGCAGTTTTCAGTAAGGATCAGGATCTGATCAAAGTAGTCGATTTTATTACCGGTGAGTTTACCAAAGGATTGTGATTTATTGAAGATACTGCAATAAAAGGCCTTGTAATTTAGTTCTTTTGTTAAAAAGATTATATTTGCACCGCCAAATAGAAAAAAATGCAAATGAGCAACCCGATAAAAATTGCTGTTTTAGATATGTACAACGGAGAGCCTAATCAGGGGATGCGCTGTATCATCGACATAATAAACAGATTTAACCCTATCCTTAACTATCAGATCTTTGATATAAGGGGGAAATGTGAATTCCCTGAAATCGAAAAGTTCGATATCTATATCTCCACCGGCGGGCCGGGAAACCCACTTGAAGGGGATGGCATTTGGGATAAAAAATATTACGATTTTATTGATTCTTTGTGGAACTGGAATAAAGAGCAGGATACCAAAAAGCACGTGTTGTTCATATGCCACTCCTTTCAAATGGTATGCCAGCATTTTGGTTTGGCCGAAGTGACCAAACGCAAATCCACCTCCTTTGGAGTCATGACCATTCATAAAACGGAAGAAGGTATGTCAGATCCTGTTTTTCAGGGACTGCAAAATCCCTTTTATGCGATTGATAGCCGTGACTACCAGGTAGTGCAGCCCAGGTTGTCTATTTTTAAGGAAAAAGGAGCTGAAATAATTTCACTGGAAAAGATCAGGATACACAGAAGAGAATACGAAAGAGCCATCATGGGTGTTCGGTTTTCGGAGCATTTATCAGAAAATTTACAAAACCAATGAGACCATTATTCCCAACTTTTTGAGGATAGCTATCAATGAACTGTTGAAACAAAAGAAGATCCTGTCCAATTAGCGGTATCGGTTTGCATTGGAATCATCGTTTATTGTTTTTGTCATGCATTGGAAACAGCAATTTGTTCTTAAAATCAAACAGGCATGAATTCAAAATACAGAACCCTTTTTAACGAAAATTTCAGCACCGAGAAGTACCATGAACTGCTTGGGGACATCACCTCTGATTTTAATTATAAAGTGACCTTCAGATTAGGGGAAACGCCTTTTTTTATTACAAATGCACTCAAACAGCAATTGCTGGAAGCCTACGACGAGGTAGTAGAATTT
>JBFYPZ010000161.1:0-7611 GCA_041303035.1 Flavobacteriaceae bacterium | reverse complement strand
AGGGCGTCTCCGTCTTCGCCGTGGCCTCGTCCCACGAGGGCGACGAGATCGACCCGGTCGATCCCTCCAATATCATCTACGTCTTCGTTGGTCCACACGACGCCATCGACCTCCCGGTCTGATAGGCCGCAACCATAATCTCCGAATCCTAGATTGGCCGCTGAAACTACTCGTACCATGACCACAGACTCCATTAACAAAAGGGGCTAAATCTTTGAGCTGGGCAAGGTATAAGTTATAGAGCAGAACCTGTAAACCCCCGCTAACGGCTAAAATTTCTACACCCTTTAAAAGTACTTAACCGGTGTTCCTATACGGCTTGCAATTGAAACCGTTTACTGCATAACGCTTTGAATCGTACTATAGAAACGTCCATGTTTAAGTACACCCCCTCTTCGAAGTGGACAGTACTGTGACACGACCTACAAAATCGTTGAAACTCTGTATGGCGCCTTTTACGGTAAGAGAAATACCGGCAAGGCCTGCAAAAATAGAAGCGCCCATGCCGAGGTATTTATTGAAACCGTCGGTCATGCGGGAGAAAAGAGACGTTGTGGCTTTTGTCTCGTTATTGATGTTGGTGATTTCTGTTTTAACCTTTTTCAGGTCTTGTGAACGCTTGGCATATTGGGCCGTTGTGCGGTCGAGCTTACTGACTTCTGCCGTTAATGCAGCCTGGGCTTTGCGGAGATCGTTCATGGATGATCCGCTCAGGTTTTTCATGACATTATTCACGTCGAAAAGCTCTTTCTTATAGCTTCCGGCGGTCCGTGTGGCCTTCTTGAGTTCTGCATCGTAGGCCTTGAATGCGGATGTGTCGCCCGATTTAAAAGCCTGGTCACGCAGGTCGGACAGCTTTTTCATGGATGCCTGCAATTCTTCAAGCTCGCGCTTGGCCTGCTCGTTATTCAGGGTTACTTCTACATTTGCCTTCTGGTTAATGGGCATTTTAGTAATCTTAAGTCTTGAATCTTAAATCTTGAATGTCGCTGCAAGGTAGGGGGGTAGGTGGGAAAGTAAAAGGACAAAAAAAGTGAAAAGTGAAAAGTGAAAAGTGAAAAAAAAAGCCGGCGGGTGGCCGGCTTGTAATATCATAAGGTGAAAATATTTTCTGGTTTAATTACCAGTTATCAATAACCGGCTTGTTCTGTTTAAGATAAGTTTCAATAGAAGTAAATATTTCCTCGCTATTCGCTTGCGCTTTGACTTTTATTTCATTCCATGATTGATTATTTTGATTTTTTACTAACCCTTTTTCAGTATGAATTTCAGCATTCGTTATTAACCCTAATTCACAATTCTTTAAATCGTTATCGTAAACTGTATGAACAAAATTTGTTATTTCTACTTTAATCCTGTTGTCTTTCATTAAAATAATTATCGAAAAGTTAACAGGCCCTTCATTATATTTCATAATGAATTTTGAACCAATAAATTTGAATAATGAACTGGCCGTGATCATTCCCGCTTCTTTGTCTGCTAACTGAATTACTTTATCGGGTGATTTGTAATTCTGTGCAAACCATTGATTCATTTGCGCAAAAAGAGCGGGTACACCTATGCTGTCGGTTTTTATAATCCGGGTAAATGTGAGTTTGTCCTGAGAAAAAACAATTAACGACAGAAGGATAAAGATGTTTGTTAAAATTAGTTTTTTCATGATGCTAAGGTTTTAAGTTTGACTGATCAAAGTTAAAACAAAAAAATAAGATAAAAGATAAAAGGCGAAAGATAAAAGTGTTGAAAAAAAGTGGCCGGTGAAGCTAATCACCGGCCGGGCTTTGTTAACTAAGCGGGTATTGGCGCGGCACCAATGCGTTTATAAAATCAGTATTTGATAATTATTGGTCTCTTTAATCTCCGGCTGATGGTGTGGTAACGCAACCGTACATAGGGAGGCGGAAGGGGCTCGGTATTGAAATAGTTGCGCTCTTTCGATTTGTGCATGTGAACACACTGGATGCTTATCGACGGACTGATCACACTGTAACCGGCAGTGTGAAATAACCAGGCTATTTTATTGTCGCATCCCAGGATGCCCAGTCCGAAGGTGGCTTCCACATATACTTCTCCCCGCCAGATCCACACGTCCTGGCTTCCGCGGTTGTTGCAAAATTTAAGCTGCTTACCATGCTTCCACTTGCACAATGCAAAAATCTGCCGGGGCTTGATCAGATCGGCATACCGCAAAGTATGGTTGAAATAGATATCGGAATTGGCCAGAATTTTCACGCCTTCGTACATGTTTCCGATTCTGAGGAAATCGGAATAGGTGGGACGGCCTTCGAATTCAACCAAAACAATCTTCTCGTAAAAAGGAACCAGCACATCTTTTTCGTGAAAGACAATGATTGATTCGATCAACGGATGAGAGGCATTCAACTGCAGGCACCTGTCGAGTTCGGCCTGCCGCGACGGGTCTTTGTCGAGGTAGTAATTAATGAGCAGGATCATACATCATCAGTTATCAGAAGCGCCGGTAAATATAAAATCCGGGACCAGAACCGGGTTCATTACTCTCGTTTTCTTTTGGGGGGTGGATTACTTCATATAATACCCATTCGCTGAATGCATCAGCAATTATTTCGGTGAATTTCACCGGCTGGTAATGTTCCGGGAAACTTTCACCGGCTCCCGGTTTGTGATCCCATGCATAAAAAACCACCCAATTCCCGGCATGGCTGAACATGTCGATCAGGTAGCTGTATAACATTTCCAGGTCGGTAATGTATGGCAACACATCCACACTGAGGGTCATATCACCCATTGGTAATTCATCGGTTCCGTCGCAACGGTATATTCCGAATGTTTTTGACTGGTCGCCGGAGAATTTATCAAGGCATTTCTGAACAGCCGACTGACTGACATCGAAACCAACATATTCGTAAAACTTGTATAACGACAATTGATATCCGTCGCCACAACCGAGTTCAACTATTGCCCTGATGCCATATATCTCCACAAAATTATTCAGGGTATCGGCTTTCCATTGCGCCAACTCCGCACAGGAAACCGATTCACAAGTTTTGCCGCTTCTGTAAAATTCTTCCCAATAAGCGTTACTGTCAAATTTTTTCATGTCCAAAGTATGTTTTGAATGACTTCAGTAGTTCTGTCTTCGATGGTGTGATAATTGACAACCAGATAAGGCCTTTGTATTTTATTCCTGAAATCGTAATGCCTGATGTGGGTGTTGTGCAAATGAATGGAATGGATAGACAGCGACGGACTGCGCAACTTAAAACCGGCTTCGTACAGCAGAAACGCCAGCCGGTTATCGCAGCCCACTGTACCCAGGGTGAAATCGACTTTCAGATTAATGTCACCCTTCCAAACCCAGACATCCTGGGATCCGCCGTTATTGTAAAATTTCAACTCTCCGTTCTTCTGCTCGTAACGGCATAAAACAAAAACCTCCCCTTTCCTGATTTCGTTGCAATACCTGACCGTTTCATCGAAATAAATATCAGAATTGGAAAGCATCTTTATGCCGGTAAAATTTGATGCCAGCCGGAAATAATCACCGTAAGCCGGCCTTACCGGATGCAATACAGGGATTAATTTCGGTAAATCGGGGACTGTTGTGTTTTCATCGTGAAAGGCAACAATGCTGTCGATGTACTCATTTTCTATGTTTTTTTGCAGACAGAAATCCAGTTCTGCCTGCCGTTGCGGATACTTGTCCTTGTAATAATTAATGAATAAGATCATACCTTTCTTCCAAAGAATACCTTCCTGAAATTTGTGACATTCCGTTTTTCTGAATATACCGGAGGGCTCAGAACATACCGAACCACATCGTCGGGCTGGAACCAGGTTTCATCCACTGCGGCAACTTCAAAGCCACATTCCTGTAACCGCGGGATAAAATCAAAACCATAAATCCGGAGATGGTCATTCTGCCCGAATGCTTCCTTTCGTCCTTCCGGAGTTGTTATTGATGGATCCTCGTATGTTATTTCGAGGTTGTCGCGCTGGGGAACGGTAAAAATACAATATCCCCCCGGCGACAGTACCCGGTGAGCTTCCCGCATGGCTGCCCGGTCGTCGATGATGTGCTCCAGAACGTCGCAGGCGATGATGCAATCGAACGAATTATCAGGGATGGTTGGCATATCCGACATATCGACCTGGTAATCGTGACCAGGAGAAATATCTGCCGTCCGGTAAAATGATGCCAAACTTGCCAGCCATTGTTTCACATAATTTTCAGGGGCAAAGTGAAGAACACGATTCCCTGTTATCAGTTTGTTGAAATGGAATTCATCGACCAGCGTGAGTGCGGCAACCACAAGCCGGTTTCTGACGCCCATATCACAGCGGGGACACTGCGTGCTTACATGCCAGCCATCGTTTTGAAACGTGTCTCCTTCAAATCCACAGATGTTACAAATTACTTTCATTGGTATATATTTATCGGGTGAATCAAATTAACGTATTTTGTTGTCGCTCCCGGACAACTGGGGTGTATGCTGTACCTGCTTTCAATTTCATACCGGTTTTCATGCGTCCACTTTTCCCACACCGGGTAATACCAGTCGATCATATAATTGCGGTTCATTGTCAGCGTGTAATACATCATTTTTTCGTACACGTTCTTCTGTGTGACATAGGAATAATGGAACATGCGAACCGGGTTATCGGCACCTTTCAGCGGTTTAATTTCTTTCACGGGTATCCCGTTACGATCCAGCATTTTGATGGGCCGGTGAAACAGGAACCGGGCACCGGGATAGTATTTGAAAATCCGGTCCATGGGTTGATCATAAGCCCATCCATGCCCACCAACCCCGACCGTATTCATGTCTTTCCAAAAATGGTGCGCAATGAACTCTACAAACGTATAGCCATGCTGTTCGAGTAGTCCGCGCATCAGTTTGATATCGGAATAATGGTAAAATTCGTCACTGTCGGCAATCCAGATGTAATCGGTATCGTCGGGCAACAGATCAACATAGGCATTTTGCTGTTCCATTTTTTCCGGGTAGGGAACGGTTGCCGTCACAAAACGAACTTTAGGATGCTGATAATAGCGGTATATGCTTTCAATCGTTCCGTCGTTACTGCCGGCATTCGGAAGATTGAGCACCCTCGCCATATTTGCAGTTGCACCTTCGGCAATGCATACATAATCAAAACAGTATCCGGTCTTTCATAACCGAAAGATCAAAAGCATTCTGAAAATTTGATTTTATCTCCCCGTATGCGTAGCGCATGCAATCACCATCTTCACCGAATGTATTATTACCCCTGTTGCGGATCATCAAATCCTGGATCAGCAGATAACTGCATGAATTGAGCACGTTTAAAAATGCCTTTACGGGATCGGGCATATAATGAAATCGTTATTACACGAATGTAATCCGATTTTTACGTCAGGTTTTAATATTCCGCAAAACCGGATTGCATTAAGTGCCTCTATCGTTCTTATCAAATCGGTCTCTGTCATCTTTCCTCGTATGTTAAGCAACTTCCTGCCGTTTTCATCAACTCATAATCGTACCTGTCGAAATATTCGCCCACATTCATTTTTGAAGGATGATGTAATTCAAACACCATCACTCCCGGGCGGATCCCTGAATTGATCATGTCGTAAAAAACATCATATTCGGCGCCCTCAATATCCAGTTTCAGAACATCAATTTTTTCATGCCCCAGTTCCTGCATGATCGTTTCCAGTCGTTTAACCTGTGCCGTGAAGTATTCCGTTGTATGCTGCAGGTTATCTATTGATGCTGAAATGTGGTCGTGATTTCGTGGTCCATAGAATTTTACGGTCGTATCTTCTTTCCAGAGGCCATAATCATGGAATATGATGTTTTTATTGCCGGCCAGGAAGGTATTGTAATACGCTATACTCCGGGGGGTAGGGTCGAAAATGTGAACGACACAACCATACTCGTTGATTATTTCTTCGTCGAAGCAGGAATCTTCACCCAGGCCGAACGAATACACTACGCTGTTTTTATTCAGTCTTCCGACGGGCAGGGTGTAATCTCCATAATCTTTGCCATAGCGCCGGGGCGTTTTCCATGAACTGTTGATAAGGGCACACTGTACCGAATCGTCGGTCCAGTCGAAATCGCCGCAAATGGTGTACCGTCCCACATTGTTCATTTTCTGGTTATACCTGATCCAACCATCGGGGCGCGGAATGGTAAACATATCGAGACCCCGGTCTTTTGCCATCTTTGCAACGATGATGTCCGTCATCTTTTTGTACGGCAGGTCAGTGATTTTAAATTTCAAATAACTGGTATGAAAGGCCATGTGCCCGGTACTGTGCACGTCGACCTTAATGGTTTTGTCCAGCTTCTTCCAATACCGGTAACATATTTTTTCGGTTGGCGGCTCTCCGTTTTTTCCGACGTAATAATGAATCATCGGTATGTTTGTCCAGATGTGACCGTGATACCCGACAATCCCCTTATTATTCATCTTTTTCAGATATTTCAGCGTATTGCTCACGTAATCGGGTGGGTAGATCATGTCATCGTCGCACGAGAAATAATAGGCATTATTTACTTCACCCAACATGAAAAACTTTCCGTTGTCGGTTAAATCACCAATGTGATCTTTCGACAGGAAAACTTTAATCTTCGGGTGTTTGGCGAAATCGGGGACGGTGTTTACGTTGTTCAGATATAAATAGAGGATATCAACCTGGTCGACCAGGCTGGCCACAGCATCAGGAACAACGTCGAGCCGGGCATGAAAGGAAGCCATTCCTGCAACGATCATAACAACCCCTCTTTCCTGCAATAGGTGCTGATGGTGTCTTTCGACTTTGAAGCAAATGCCTCGGTATATTTTCCGTTGAACAGTTGCGACTTCGGATGACCACCCCACCAATGCAGAGCATAGTTTTCGGGTGCCACCGGAACTTCAACTTTCCCGTCGTAAATGACATCTACCGCGCTTGAGGGATAAACGGGATAAAAATAATTATGGGGCGAGATGAAGTGCTTTTCTCCTTCAGTCTCTTTTTTAAATTCTGCTGTAAGGGAAAGGTGGTGAAGGAAACTGTTTCCAATTTCGCAATATTTGGTAAGCTTTTGATTTCCGATCAGCTTGGCAATTTGCTTCCGGTTCATATATCCGGCCACCTTCGACAGCGGAGAAGCTCCCAGCACGCCGCAATATTGCACTTTATCGGAACCCGTTCCGGAAACGAAATCGTTGGCACACAGATCGTCGAAATTCCGCAGGAAAATCTGGTCCATATCAAAGAACCAGCCGCCGTTTTCGATGCACTTAAACCTGGCAATATCTGAAACATAATTGGGTGCAAGGTTTTCGATGATGGTGGCTTTGAACTGAAGGATATTTACACCCAGGGCCGGAATCGCAGCCATGTAGTTTTTGTGTTTGTCGAGCGCTTTGTTCAGAAAATCACCGGTTTCAAATTTACTGTTCCACAGGTTTTCCATGTTCGATTTGGATACCCACAAATTCATCACCCAGTCGGGGTGATGGTGCCGGAATGATTTCAAAGTAAGAAACCGTAAAAGGTTGACCGGCGTTTCGAGGTTCCAGTAAAAGTTTGCAACGTGTGGAATAAAAGATATGGGTATTGCAGGTCTTGGCCGCAACGACGGGGGAGGTGGCGGC
>JBFYPZ010000160.1:0-5337 GCA_041303035.1 Flavobacteriaceae bacterium | reverse complement strand
TTAAGCAGTACAGAACAAACCGCCTGGAATACTTTTGCAACTACCTACCCGCAGCCAACCCAATGGAACCCGGCACGCTTTTTAAACGGTTACAATCTTTTTTGCCGTTGGAACTTTTTTAACCGTTTGGTAAATGGGCAGGATGCGCCAATATTAACAACGCCTGCTATGTCAGTTGTTGCTGATTCCACGTTAACACCAACAATTACCAATAGTGGCGGTTCACTTGTTTTGGATGCTTCTTGGAGTCGCAACGGTGCCGATATTTGGGGCGCTGTATTCATATCGCGTATAGTATCGGCAGGTAATAATTATATTGCAAGTCAACCTCGTTTTATTACAGGTATTTCTAATTCAGGGGGTTTAATTATTATAAACGGGTTTTTATATAATTGGTATGCCGCCAGTTCTACAAAATCAATTTGTTCTTCAGGTTGGAAAGTTCCCACCTATGCTGAAAGTTTTTTTCTTACAAATACTTTTTTAGGTGGGGCTACTATTGCAGGTGGAAAAATGAAAGAAACTGGTTATGATTTTTGGAATTCTCCTAATACGGGAGCAACGAATAGTAGTTTGTTTTTTTCCAAAGGCTCTGGTTACAGATTAAATACAGGCGAATTCCAAAATATTAAAATTATTGGTCGTTATTTTTGTTCGAATTCTGTAAGTACAAATAATGGCGGTTCAGTTATTCTCAATTACAATGATGCAGGTTGTATTAGTTCTTCATTTGTTAAGAAATATGGAGCTTCTATTCGTCCCATTAAGATATCAACTTCATTGTCAAATGGTCAGTCAGGTATTTATATTGGTAACGATTTAAAGGAATACAGTACTATTTGCATTAACAACATTGAGTACTTACAGCAAAATTTGTGTGAAACTTTGTATTCAGATGGTACTTCAATAGCAAAAGTTGAATCTTCTTTAACCTGGTCTGGTCTTACAACTCCGGCATATTGCAGTTATAATAACAACGATAATAATTCTTTCTCTTTTTTACCTTCTACAGTAGATATTTCTTCTCAATATTTTAACATGTTTGGCCGGTTACCGCTGTCAGGTGAAAAAGTGTTGATTAAGGTTATTAAATTCAATAAAATATCTGGTCAGTTTTTGCCGGAACAAGAATTTTTTATCGATGTGTTATGAAATTCAGCCGGGCACTCAGAAGAGAAATATTTCAAAAGTATAACGGGCTTTGTGCCTATTGTGGCCAGCCGCTAAAGCTTGAAAAGTTCCAAATAGACCACATTGAACCGTTCCCGATTAATCATAAAAGCATTAATTTAAATCCATCCTGCAGGTATTGCAATTTTTTTAAATCTAATTTAAGTATCGAAGATTTCAGGCGCAAAATAGCTTTAACTGCTTTTATTGCTCAATTCAAATCTCCCCATATTACCCTGTTGTTCAAATACGATTTGATTCAATTTAATACCAGGTCAGTCGTTTTTTTATTCGAAAAGTCCGACCACAGCCGCCAAAATTGCGGTATGGAGTTCAAAAAAGAATCTGTTTAAAAAGTTAATATCTGGTTTATTATTCTATTATTATGCTATTGATTATGATAATGTTATGATTATTCTATATTGGTCTGTGGTCTTGTATTAAATTTAAAAATATGTTTTATAACATGTTTATTAATATCGGTTGTATGTTTTACAACATAAAAAGTCAGGTTATATTAATCGTATTTTTGTAATGCTGGCTGAAAGATGTCACGCTCTGCAGGGGTGCACCGTTAACAATAGGTCAGTGACGTAAAGTTGTTTTGTGGGTTTCAGTAGAGAGAAGGTCCGGGGAGATGTAATTTTAAATTATGTCTCCCTTTTTTTTAAATAATTGCGAAGCCCTAAATAACTTAATGTCTGATTGCAGAAAAACCCAGGGGATATAAATTTTAAACTACAGAACATGAAAAAGGCAGGTTTTAATAAGGTTGTATTAAAGTCAGATGATTACGACCGATTTGTATTTGATTTTATTGTTAACAGGTTTGAATATTACGATTGTTATTTCGGAAACTTTGTTAAGTATCAACCAGAGTTACAATTTAAGGAGTTTACAACGTTGAAGGATGATTTAAAGGCATATCACAGCGAAGTTGTTTTAATGTGTAAAGATGTTAATGTAAAGCAAATTCAAAGTTTTAAAAGGTCATGTGAGCTTCTCAGGGGTAAAATTACAATGCATCAAAGTTTACCACGGAAACAATTTGTCATGTTTTTGGATTTCTGTATTCAAAATCTCGATGTCATGATTGATAAATTTATTGATGAAATACTGGCACGCCTGGACTGATGTCATATTGGTTTATCTAAAGCATGCAGAACTCAAATTTTGGTACATAAGAGTTTTAAAAGTTTCATCAATAGATTATTTGAAGATGGCAAAAGTTAAAAGGTCATTAAGTTTTATTCCAATTATAAAGGTTCACCCAAGCAAAATAATAACATATAATGAAGTCCACTGGTATCCCAACCCACCACCAAGAAATAATATCGGTAATGCTAAAAGTAACTTGATAACGGTTGAAAAGAATGGTAAATTAGAATTCAAGAGAGTATCAACAGCTTTTTTAAAATCGAGCAGACAGGGTAACGGATATTTATCAACACAGGCAAAGAAGAGATTAAAATTGGCTATTGAATATTTTTTGTTGTTAAATAAACCAACCAACGGGAAATCAGGAAATTCCGGCCAGCATTATAATAAAAAAGTCACGTTCATAACCTTAACCCTACCATCAAAGCAGGTTCACACTGATAATGAAATAAAGAAAGAATGTTTAAATCAGTTTTTAATAGAAATATCACGATATCACAAAGTCACTCAATATGTTTGGCGGGCTGAATATCAAAAAAACGGAAATATACATTTTCATGTATTGGCTAATAATTATATCATTTGGAAGGATGTAAGAAATAGATGGAATAGAATAATCAATAAATTAGGTTATGTTGACAGATATCGTGAAGAGCAGGAAAAGTTTCATGAAAATGGGTTTAAGTTAAGACCTGAATTGTTAAAAACATGGAGCGCAGAACAGCAAAAAAAGGCATATTACAGAGGTTTAAGGCTTGAATGGAGGGACCCAAATAGCACTGACATTCATTCTATTTATGGAATCACGAACATAAAAGCATATCTTACCAAATACTTGACAAAGGAAGAAAAACCGGATGAAGAACATTTTAAGAAGACATTTGAAGAAGAAAAAAAATACGGTAGAAGTTGGGCCGCAAGCTCCGTTCTTGCAAATATTAAGGGCGCCAGCTCAATTATTGATAGTGACTTTGAAGAACATTTGAAGAACATTGAAAATCATTTTCCGAATCAGGTTTACAAGGATAAATATTTTACCGTCATAGACATAACGCTCGATATGATTCACACTTTAAAATGTATTTCGATTGAAAACCTGTTTAACTCTTATTTGCTGAAGGAGTTTGGATATTCAACTCAATTGATTATTTAACAGCCATATTGCCAACCCTTTCAGGGTAGAAATCTGTTTTATTGTGGCTGCAATTGCGGTTTTGCATGGTATTGCAGGTACACCCGCCCCTGATAGCTGTTTTACAAAACGCGTTATTATAGTCCAACTCCCTACAAGCCTGTTTTGTCACTTGCTTTGCAAAACAGCCGAGCAAAGCAAGCGCCAAAACAAGCTTTCCGGGTTTGGCCTATAATCGCATTTTATAAAACAGCGGGCGGGTCACCCTGCAAACCATGGCAAAACCGCAACCGCAGCCACAACGCCCGCATGTAACGCCGGTAGCCGTGCCCACCCCCCGGAAACGTCCATACCCGCTGAAATTTTATCACAGCCCAAAACCCACCGCGCATTTGTGGCCTATTTCGCTGCGCGCAAATTTCACCCCGCATGTCCCGGGTTCCAATTGATATTTTGTAGTGAAAGATATTTTCCTCAAAGAAGTGTTTAAGCGGTTTTCACATCATGAAACGCATACCAAAAACACGATTTTTTGACCAATATTTTGAAATTCGATAGACCCGCCACGCGATAACCCGACTTAAACCATGTTTTTTGATTATAATTTGTCGGTTTGCTTATTAGTTGCTTTGTAGTGTGCAAAATATGTCCCATATTTGGACAAAACAAACCTTTAATATTTAACTGTCATGGTTGTTCGCATCCGATTGATTTCAATAATCCTCTTATCCGGGTTATTTTTTTTGCTCTGTTCCTTAAATTCAGTTGCCCAGGCTCCGCAAATAGTGGAGGAAAGTCAACCCGTTTTTAATTGGTTGCTCGAAAATTGGGAAGCTGTCGCGCTCATTATCTCGGAATCCGCAGCGCTTATCTCGCTGAAGTATTCGGGAATTATTAAGTCGGTTTTAACTTTTTTAACGGCATGTATTAAAAAAAAGTGATTTTTAAGTTTAATGTTCAAATTCTTATTGAGTTATGAAAATGAAATTTGGAGCCATTGTAACCGATGGCCGCGGCAAAATTGGCGGGCAAGTCGCATCAAAAAACCGCTCTGGGGCATACCTCCGCACGAAGGTAACGCCCGTTAATCGCCAAACCACTTCGCAAACTGTAATCCGCAACCGGATGTCAGGCCTTGCACAGGGATGGCGCAGTTTGACCGAAGCACAGCGCACCGCCTGGAATGCTTCGGTATCTGATTTCGCAAAAACCAACATCTTTGGGGACCTTGTGAACCCGACCGGATTCAACTTGTATTGCAAGCTGAACAACAATCTGGTAAGAGTTGGCGAAGCTGAAATTCAGTTGCCACCAACGCCCGCAAGTATCACTGATGTTATTATCGGAGCGTTATCAGTTGCAGCCGGTGCCGGCACAATGTCGCTGGCATACACCGCCGGGGCTGATGCAGGTTCCGAAATTGAAGTGTGGGCAACTCCACCTCAAAGCGCTGGAAAAAGTTTCGTAAAAGCTGAATACCGTTTGGTAAGTCAGTTTACCGCAAACGCAGCCAGCCCTCTTAATTTGGCCGCTGATTACATTGCAAAGTTTGGAGCTATCACAGGCAGCGAAGGCATGAAAGTATTCGTTAAAACTGTAGCTGTAAATGTAACAACCGGACAAGCCGGTGTTCCACAGGCAACCAGCGCCATAATTGCCGCCTAATTTTTGGCCGCTTTTGGAGATAATTTTTGCTTTTTTCGTTAAGAAAGTCAGGCCGTTTTGGTCTGGCTTTTTTTTTCATAAATTTGAATCACAATTCAAAATCATTTTTATCATGATACTGAAATATGCTGACGGTGTAGATCCTTTCCGGGGTGAAGTAATTGGCGGTGTTTACCAACGTTACGCAGCCGGTGAACAAATGATGTCAACCA
>JBFYPZ010000159.1:0-5408 GCA_041303035.1 Flavobacteriaceae bacterium | reverse complement strand
ATTTTTGTTATTATTAATTATATCCTAAATGAACCATTTATTTGCATTCGTTGCAGCACTACTTGTACCACTTGATTTAGACTTAGTTACTTGTCTTGCCACTTCTCCAAACAATTCATTAGATTTTTTTGTAATACCTGTTTTTTGAATAGTAGATAGTGTAGGATCTTTTTCTAACATTTTAAGAAGCAATGCCACTTTAACTTTAGTTGCATGATTCTCTGGACGTTTAAGATCTAAGATAACTTTATCAAAGTCTGATAATGTTTCACCTGTTGGGGTTTTCCATTTATCAACTAATAAGAAGTCTTGCACTTCTCCAGCAATTTTAGGATTTAATGGAATACCATCAAATTCTTTTGCTTTTAGTTTTTCTCCTAATATGGATTGAACGTTACTTATATACTGATTTCGCACTGTTGCTTTTTGTTGCAATTCTTTTTGAGATTGTGCCTCAAGTTGTTGCATTTTTTGTGCTTCTTTTTTAACCAAAACTTTATGATGCTTAGTAGCTACATTTTCAAGATCTCCATAATTAGAAAGTCTTTCAATTTCTGTTTCAATATCTTCAGCATCAAAACCTTGATCAGCAAGTCCTTGTTTAACTATTCTAATTTGATTAGCTTCTACAGAAAGATCTAACTCTGCAAAACCAACAGCATTATTATATGCTGTAAAATAATCTTTAGGATTTACTCCTTTTACAAATATGGCATCAAATGCATTTTGATAGTCTTCACCAAATTGAGCAATAAAGTTCTCAACCATTTCAGAAGCTCCTTTTTTCTTTTCAGAATTAAATCTTTCAAGAAATTCTTCTGGAGTAGAAATAGAGATGTCTTCTTCATCTTCATCTTTAGAAAACACACCTAAATTAAATAGGTCATTTGCTAATGCTGAAAATTGTGTTCCACCTGTTGTTTCTTCATCATCTTCATTTGAAGCTGCAGGTTTTTTTGGTGCAATAGGGGCTTCTTCATTATCATCCTCATCTTCATCAGTGCTATCTCCTAAAAAGTTTGAAAGAGCTGTTTGCCCTTCTTGTTCAGGTGTTGCATTTTCTGGAAGAGGTGTAACTTCTTTTCCTCTAGGTTTTGTTGGGGCTGGTGCTGCATCTTCTACTTCAGCAACAATTTTTTGAATATCTTCAGGATTTGTTGTAGATGTTTCAGGACCCATAAGGTCATTTAAAAGCTCTGCACTTCCTGCTCCCATATCCATTGTATCTTGGATACTAAAGTTCCCCATTGACGGACTATCTAAGTTATCAGACATATATGTAGTTGTTTAATTATTGGTTTATACTATGTAAAACTAATTCAAGATTATTTAATATCAAAGCTTTATTGGTCTGGAGCTTTGATTATTGTTGGTAATATAGCATTAATATATTTTCTTCCCCTTGGTAGGGGAAGATTTTTTAACTTTTTTTGTTATTTCTACCCTTAGCATTTTCTTTTGCCACTGCAAGATCATTTGCCATATTCTCTCTAGCTACAGCAAGTTTGTCTTTTTCTACAGACATTTTATCATTAGCTAATTTATTCTTAGATTGTATATCTGCCATTTTTAATTGGTAATCATTAGCAGCTTTAGTTTGTTCATGAGTTAACTTACTCATTTCCAATACATCAGGTATTGCATTTTGATCTACATCTTCAGATGGAACATTACCAAAACCTGTTGCTTTTATAATAGCAATCTTTTAATCAGACAAACGATCAAATTGTTTTTGGTAATCATCATGAGCTTGTTGTTCTTGTTGCATTTGTTGTGCAGATTGCAATTGAGCTTGAACAGTTTGCTGTTGTTGTTGAAGTTTTTGTTGTTCAAGTTGTTGTGCTTGTTCTTGTTGAGCAACTTGTTTATCTCTAAGATCTTTGAATGTTTTCTTCATAGCTCTCATAGATTTAGTGCTATACAATTCAATAACATCGTATATGCTTCCACCATTTTGAATAAGAGCTTGAGAAAGTTGTCTAAGCTCATTAAACATTTGTGTATCTTCTGGTCTATTAGTCAAGAACACTTTAAGATCTCTAAATTTAAGATCTGTTCCATTTACTTGAATGAATGCAGACTCTCCTTCATTTGTTACATAAGAAAGAGTTGATTGTGGTTTTTTACTTTCAACATATTGTGCAGCATCTATAATAGCTTGGTAAAATTGTCCCATTACATATTCGTGTGCTACAAATAAAGGTTCAGTCCAAATCGTACGATGAGGTTTACAATCTGGCCCTGCAGAAGGAGAAGATGCTGGCCTCCATACCTTCCATTCAGCCGGTTTACAACAAAGACCTTAAAAAGACCGGCTCAGGTTGGGGTTACCGCATCCATCCCATTTACAAAATCAGGAAATTTCATTATGGCATTGATTTTACAGCAGCCACCGGCTCAGACATTTACGCTACCGGCGACGGCATAGTTAAGGAAGTAACCACCGAACACTCCGGCTATGGGAAAATGATCCTGGTGGATCACGGTTTTGGCTACAAGACACTTTACGGACATCTGAGCAAATTCAATGTAAAACCTGGGCAGAAAGTCAAAAGGGGTGAAGTGATCGGATATATCGGAAATACAGGCACCTCCACTCACCCCCACCTCCATTACGAGGTACACCGAAACGGGGAACCCGTCAATCCGCAGTTTTATTTCTTTATGGACCTGACGCCTCAGGAATATGAAAGGATGATCGCGATCTCTTCCAACATGGGTCAGAGTTTTGATTAAGTGAAGAGTGCCCTTCGACTTCGCTCAGGGACCACCCTTCGACTTCGCTCAGGGACCACCCTTCGACTTCGCTCAGGAACCGGTGGAGGAATGAAAAGGGTAGATTGGAAGATGGAAAAATGGAACATGGGTTTTGGGAGGGGTACTCCGGAGGAGTTCAAAATCCATAGAAAAGGGAATACCCCACCGACCCGCACCGCTGTGAAAAGTGAAGAGTGAAAAGTGGATAGCTCCGGAGGAGTGGAAATAGTTATAGAAAAGGGAATACGCCACCGACCCGCACCGCTGTTTGAAAAAACTCCGCTGTGAAAATGGAAAAGTGAGTTGGCGGGAATGAAATAATGATTTGAATTGCCATATAAGGAACCCAAAATAGAAAAGATCTTTTTCACCATCAGCGAAGTGTCGGCCATGCTGGGTGTTAATCCATCCCTGATCCGTTTCTGGGACAAGGAGTTCTCTGTCTTAAAGTTCCGGAAAAATCAGAAGGGAAACCGGATATTTACGCAGGAGGATATTCAGCAACTCAGGGTGATTTATCACCTGGTTAAAGAAAAAGGGATGACCCTGAAAGGAGCGGAGCATCTGCTGCTCCGAAACAGGGAGGGAGCTACCCGCACCGCTGAGGTTATTGAACGGTTACTGGGTATCAAACAGCAGATTGCCGACATCAGAAACGAAATGAGTGAAGAATGAAAAAACAGCCGCTGCTTTCCGACATTGTCAGGCTTTTTGAATCCCATGCACCTGCTGCCTTACAGGAGAATTACGACAATTCCGGACTTCAGACGGGCGATCCCTCTCAGGTTATCCATTCTGCTCTGGTAACCATCGATGTCACGGAAGAAGTACTGGAAGAGGCGCTGCAAAAAGAGGCCAACCTGATTGTTTCCCATCATCCGCTGATCTTCGGGGGTATAAAAAAAATAACCGGGGGAACAGCCGTCGAACGAATCCTGATTAAAGCCATCCGCCACCGGATGGCCATACTCTCGGTTCATACCAATCTCGATAATGTGATCAGCGGCGTCAATGCCAAACTGGCTGAAAAACTGGGCCTTAAGGAGTGCCGCATTCTTCAGCCGGTGCAGGGGAAACTGCATAAACTGGTGACCTTTGTCCCATCCCGTCACCTGGAAAAGGTCAGACAGGCCGTTTTCGATGCCGGAGCTGGTCATATCGGGAATTATGACCAGTGCAGTTTCAACCTGGAAGGGACCGGCACCTTCAGGGGAAATGATCAAACCCACCCCTTTGTGGGCGAAGCGGGAATACTCCATTCGGAAAGGGAAATACGGCTGGAAACCATTTACCCGGTGTGGCTGGAGAACAGGATAACCAGGGCCTTACTGGATGCCCACCCTTATGAGGAGGTGGCCTATGACATCTACCCGCTGGAGAACCGGCTGGGAACTGCAGGTGCCGGTATGACAGGGAATTTGCCATGCGCGGTGGAGGAATCGGCATTTCTGGAAATCCTGAAAGGGACTTTCGGGGTCCCGGCAATCCGGCACTCCCCCCTGCTGAACCGGCCCGTATCGCGGGTGGCCCTGTGCGGAGGCGCCGGCTCCTTTCTGATGAAGGAGGCCATCGCTGCCGGTGCTGACTTCTTTATCTCCGGAGATTTTAAATACCACCAGTTCTTCGAACCATCCGGCAAATTAGTCATCGCCGATATTGGCCATTATGAAAGCGAGCAGTTTACGAAAGAACTTTTTTACGAATTACTTACAAAAAAATTCCCTACATTTGCAGTCCGTTTGTCGGAGGTAAACACCAATCCGGTAAATTACTATATTTAACAACAGTTGTATTGAATTAACCATACGGATTATGACCACTCAGTTTCAGAGAATAGAAGAAAAGGAAGTATCCATTGAGGAAAAGCTGCGGGCTTTGTATGAGTTGCAGAACGTAGTTTCAGCCATTGATAAAATAAAAGTCCTCCGGGGAGAATTGCCTCTTGAAGTCCAGGACCTGGAGGATGAGATTGCAGGTTTGAAAACCAGGATCCACAATCTGGAGGATGAAATCAAAACCATTGAGACAGCCATCAGCAATAAGAAAATTTCCATCCGGGAGTCTCAGGCCCTGATTGCAAAATATACGGAACAGCAAAACAACGTCAGGAATAACCGGGAATTTGATTCGCTGGCAAAAGAAATGGAATTTCAGAATCTTGAAATTACCCTGTCAGAAAAGAGAATAAAGGAATTCACTGCCGATATGACCACCAAGAAGGACGCCATTACCGTTTCAAAAACGCTCCTCACGGAAAGGCTGGAAGATTTGAACCGCAAAAACAGGGAACTGGATGAAATTACGGAAGAGACCAGGATCGAAGAAGAAAAGCTCAAATCAAAAGCAGAGAAAATCGAGTTTTTTATCGAACCCAGGTTGCTTACCGCCTTTAAAAAGATACGCAAGAATGCACGTAACGGTCTCGCAGTGGTGACCATACAGCGGGATGCCTGCGGAGGTTGTTTCAATAAAATCCCACCCCAGCGCCAACTCGACATTGCCAGTCACAAAAAGATCATTGTGTGCGAATACTGTGGGCGGATTCTGTTAGATGAAAAGATCAACCAGCTTCCTGACGACGAAGGGTAAAAAGTCCTGATTTTAATATTTTCCACCGGTTAAGCCGGTATAGCAGGGAAGTTTTCATAACA
>JBFYPZ010000158.1:0-5419 GCA_041303035.1 Flavobacteriaceae bacterium | reverse complement strand
GGCGAAATAGTAACCATCTTACAATCACCTGCTAAAAATGTTATTTCAGCATTGAAATCAGGAGGAGGTAAAATAGCCGGTATACTCAAAACATTATCAGAAAAAGAATAATACACACTAAAACTAAATAAATAAAAATTTAAAATTCAAAGAAAATGGCAGATTTAAAAGATTTCGCAGAAAAATTAGTTAGCTTAACAGTAAAAGAAGTTAATGAACTGGCAAAGATTTTAAAAGAAGAATATGGAATCGAGCCTGCAGCTGCTGCTGTAGCTGTTGCTGGCCCTGCGGCTGGTGGTGATGCTGAAGAAGCTGTTGAGGAAAAAACAGAATTTGATGTAATCTTAAAGGCAGCTGGTCCAGCTAAACTGGCAGTTGTTAAATTGGTTAAAGAATTGACCGGTTTGGGCTTGAAAGAGGCTAAAGATATCGTTGATGCCGCTCCTTCTCCATTAAAGCAAGGTATTTCTAAAGACGAAGCTGAAGGATTGAAAGCAGCTTTGGTTGAAGCTGGAGCTGAGGTAGAGGTTAAATAACTATTCTTACTTAAACACTTAAGGTTTAGGTCTTTAGGTTAACACCTTAAGGCCTAAACCATTTTGCATATATATTCTTACATATATTTTAATTTAAATATTTCTCCATTGGCAACGAAAAAAAATAACCAAAGAATAAATTTTTCATCAACCAAATTGTCAACTCCCTATCCTGATTTTCTCGATATTCAGATCAAGTCATTTCAGGATTTTTTCCAGCTGGAAACCAAATCTGACGAAAGGAGCAATGAAGGATTATTTCAAACCTTCCAGGATAATTTTCCAATCACAGACACGAGGAACAATTTTGTACTAGAATTTTTAGATTATTTCGTTGACCCCCCAAGATATAGCATTCAGGAATGTATAGAAAGAGGGTTGACGTATAGTGTGCCTTTAAAAGCCCGTTTGAAATTGTACTGCACCGATGAGGAGCATGAAGACTTTGAAACGATCGTGCAGGATGTTTATCTGGGAACCATCCCATACATGACCCACAGTGGTACTTTCGTAATAAATGGTGCTGAACGCGTGGTTGTATCTCAATTGCACAGATCACCAGGCGTATTTTTCGGACAGTCATTCCACGCAAACGGAACAAAATTGTATTCGGCAAGGGTAATTCCTTTTAAAGGCTCCTGGATCGAATTTGCTACAGACATCAATCAGGTCATGTACGCCTATATCGACAGGAAGAAAAAATTACCGGTTACCACCCTGTTCAGGGCCATCGGATTTGAAAGGGATAAAGACATCCTCGAAATATTCGACCTGGCTGAGGAAGTGAAAGTTTCCAAGAGTGGTTTAAAAAAATATTTGGACAGAAAACTGGCCGCAAGGGTTTTAAAGACCTGGTTTGAAGATTTCGTTGACGAGGATACCGGGGAGGTAATTTCAATTGAAAGAAATGAAATTGTTCTGGACCGGGATACGGTTCTGGAAAAAGAACATATTGATGAGATCGTTGACTCAGGGGCCAAAACTATTTTGTTGCACAAAATAGATAATGAAACCGGAGATTATGCCATCATCCACAATACCCTGCAAAAAGACCCTACCAACTCGGAAAAAGAGGCCGCAGAGCATATCTACCGACAGTTGAGGAATGCAGAACCACCTGATTACGAGACTGCTAAAGGGGTTATTCAGAAATTATTCTTTTCTGATCAGCGATACAACCTGGGTGAGGTTGGCCGTTACAGAATGAACAAGAAATTAAATCTGGACGTCAATATTGATGAACGTGTATTGACCAAGCAGGACATCATCACCATCGTTAAGAACCTGATCAACCTGATCAATTCGAAAGCTGAAGTAGATGATATCGACCACTTGTCGAACCGTAGGGTAAGAACTGTTGGAGAACAGCTTTCGAGCCAGTTCGGTGTCGGACTTTCCCGTATGGCCAGAACCATACGCGAAAGAATGAACGTAAGAGATAACGAGGTATTTACCCCGATTGACCTGATCAACGCAAAGACCCTGTCATCGGTGATCAATTCATTCTTTGGTACGAACCAGTTATCACAGTTCATGGACCAGACAAATCCGCTTGCAGAAATTACCCATAAACGAAGGTTATCTGCACTCGGGCCCGGAGGTCTGTCAAGAGAAAGAGCCGGTTTTGAGGTGCGTGACGTTCACTACACGCATTACGGAAGGTTGTGTCCGATAGAAACCCCCGAAGGACCAAACATCGGTTTGATCTCTTCTTTATCTGTTTTTGCGAAAGTAAACAACCTTGGATTTATTGAAACTCCTTATCGTGAAGTTCACGGAGGAAAGATCGATGTGAGTAAGGAACCTGTTTACCTGAGTGCAGAAGAAGAAGAAGGCATGAAGATTGCCCAGTCAAATCTGGATTTGAATAAAGACGGTAAGATTGTTCTGGATAAAGTTGTTGCCCGGGAAGAAGGAGACTTTCCGGTAGTTGCCGCTGAAGAGATCAATTATATGGACGTAGCTCCAAACCAGATAGCCTCTATATCCGCTTCACTGATACCATTTTTGGAACATGATGATGCGAACAGAGCCCTGATGGGGTCAAACATGATGCGTCAGGCCGTGCCACTGATGAAACCTGAAGCTCCGATTGTAGGAACGGGTTTGGAAAGAGGCGTGGCTTCAGATTCACGTATCCTGATCAATGCGGAAGACGATGGTATTGTTACCTATGTTGATTCAAATAAGATCGAAATAAAATACGAAAGATCAGAGAACGAAAGAATCGTCAGTTTTGAAAGCGATACCAAAGTTTATGAACTGATCAAGTTCAGAAAAACCAACCAGGGAACGACCATAAACCTGCATCCTATTGTAAGAAAAGGAGATAAGGTGAGCAAAGGACAGGTACTGTGCGAAGGTTATGCCACACAGAACGGCGAACTGGCACTGGGTATCAACATGAAGGTTGCCTTTATGCCATGGAAGGGTTATAACTTTGAGGACGCTATTGTGATCTCTGAGCGCGTGGTAAGAGAGGATATTTTTACATCCATCCACATAGATGAATATGCGCTGGAAGTAAGAGATACCAAACTCGGTGCAGAAGAATTAACACCTGATATTCCAAACGTAAGTGAAGAGGCAACCAAGGATCTTGACGAAAACGGAATGATCCGTATTGGTGCTGAGATCAAACCGGGAGATATTTTGATTGGAAAGATCACTCCAAAAGGAGAATCAGATCCAACTCCTGAAGAGAAATTGCTCAGGGCCATTTTTGGTGATAATGCCGGCGATGTTAAAGATGCTTCTCTAAAAGCTTCACCTTCACTGCGCGGCGTGGTTATCGATAAAAAACTCTTCCAGAGATCGATCAAGGATAAAGTTAAAAAGGTAAAAGAGACCAATGACCTGGCCAAACTGGAAGCCGAGTATACGGTTAAGATAGACAGTCTGAGAGAACAACTCATAGACAAATTGTTTGTGCTTGTCAATGGCAAAACTTCTCAGGGCGTGCAGAATGACCTCGAAGAGGAAATACTGGCTAAAGGTAAAAAGTTTACCCACAAGATGCTGAGTTCTGTAATGGATTTTGAGCATTTGACCAAGGGTACCTGGACTACCGACCTGGATGTCAATAAACTGATCGGCCAGTTGATCCATAACTACAAGATCAAATTAAGCGACCTGCAGGGATCATTGCGCAGAAAGAAATTTACCATCACGCTTGGCGATGAACTGCCAAAAGGTATCTTAAAACTGGCTAAGATCTACGTGGCTAAAAAACGCAAACTGAAGGTTGGTGATAAAATGGCAGGTCGTCATGGTAACAAAGGTATTGTTGCCAAGATCGTGCGCCAGGAGGATATGCCTTTCCTTGAAGACGGAACACCGGTAGACATAGTTTTGAACCCGCTTGGAGTACCTTCGCGTATGAATATCGGTCAGATTTATGAAACCGTGCTCGGCTGGGCAGGAAAGAATTTAGGTGAAACTTATGCAACCCCGATCTTCGACGGTGCGAATATAGACCAGATCACTGAGCTGACTAAAAAAGCCGGAATTCCTCAATTTGGCCACACCTATTTATTTGATGGTGGTACAGGTGAACGGTTCGACCAGGCTGCTACTGTTGGTGTAATTTATATGATCAAACTCGGACACATGATCGATGATAAGATGCATGCACGTTCTATAGGACCCTACTCGCTGATCACACAGCAGCCACTGGGTGGTAAAGCACAGTTTGGTGGACAGCGTTTTGGTGAGATGGAGGTTTGGGCACTTGAAGCCTATGGCGCATCAGCAACCTTAAGAGAGATCTTAACGGTTAAATCCGATGACGTGATGGGCAGGGCGAAGACCTATGAAGCCATTGTTAAAGGCGAGCCTATGCCGGAACCCGGACTGCCGGAATCATTTAACGTTTTGATGCACGAACTTATTGGTCTGGGATTAGACGTAAGATTAGAAGAATAAATTATTTAAAGTAGCAGTACCTCCGGGTACTGCTTTTATAAATTTTCAATTTTAAATTCTTTACCATTATCATGGCAAGACAGAAAGAAAAATACACCGTAAAAAAGTTCAATAAAATCAGTATTGGTTTGGCCTCTCCGGAGTCTATTCTTGAAAAATCAAGAGGAGAAGTGCTCAAGCCGGAAACCATCAATTACCGGACACACAAACCTGAAAGAGACGGTTTGTTCTGTGAAAGGATTTTTGGCCCGGTAAAAGATTATGAATGCGCCTGCGGTAAATATAAAAGAATTCGTTACAAAGGAATTATTTGTGACCGTTGCGGGGTTGAAGTAACCGAGAAAAAAGTAAGAAGGGACAGGATAGGGCATATCAACCTGGTTGTTCCCATTGCCCATATCTGGTATTTCAGATCCCTGCCCAATAAAATGGGATACCTGCTCGGACTTCCTTCCAAAAAACTGGATATGATCATTTACTACGAAAGATACGTAGTAATACAACCGGGTATCGCTAAAAACCTGGAAGGGGATTCACTGCAGAAACTCGATTTTTTAACAGAAGAAGAATACCTCGATATACTGGAAACCCTGCCACAGGAGAACCAGTACCTCGATGACAGCGATCCGGATAAATTCATTGCAAAAATGGGCGCTGAATGTCTCATCGATCTGTTATCAAGGATCAACCTGGATGAATTGTCCTATGAGTTAAGACATAGTGCCAATACAGAGACCAGCAAACAGCGTAAGATGGAGTCGTTAAAACGTCTCAATGTTGTTGAATCTTTCAGGGAAGCCAATTTGATCAAGCAGAATTTACCGGAATGGATGATCATGAAGGTGGTACCGGTTATTCCGCCCGAATTGCGTCCGCTGGTTCCTCTGGACGGAGGAAGGTTTGCCACTTCTGATCTAAATGATCTTTACCGAAGGGTGATCATCAGAAATAACCGTTTA
>JBFYPZ010000157.1:0-5483 GCA_041303035.1 Flavobacteriaceae bacterium | reverse complement strand
ATAATAAGCTTTAAGGGATCAGGTACATCATTCTCGTCAACATCAAATTCCTGAACAATTGAAATTTCCGGATACTTTTTTTTAAACTGTCGACAATGCCAAGTGATGGTGGCTAAAATTCCCAGGTCGTCAATACATGGAGGCCGCAAATCGGTAATGATTCTTCTTACTTCCCGAATGCTTAGATCAGCCATTTCAATAGCCGATTGAAGAGCCTGTTGTGATAAATACTCTTTGCTTCCAATAGAATCCATTTTGTGGCTCAGGTAAAATTTAATTCCAGCCAGATTCTGAGCAATGGTATCGTGAAGTTCCCTGGCAATTCTTTTTCGTTCGTTTTCATGAGCTTGTAATAGTTGGGCCGAAAGAAAACGGAGGATTTTCTCCGATTTTTTGAGCCTGGATTCCACATTTTTTCGCTCGGAAATTTCTACGGAATTTCCAAGTATAGCGGGTTTTCCATTATAATCTATAAGTCTATTCCTGTGAGTCGTCCATATGTTTTGTCCGTCTTTCCTCATTCCTCGGACCTCATACTCTGATGGCAGAATAGTTCCCTTTAACCGCCTTTCCCTTAATGTTGCAATGGTAGCCCTGTCCTGAGGACAAACCAGATCAAGGGAATCTTTGCCAATTAGTTCCTCGCAATCATAGCCGAACATGTCGGCAAATCGCTGATTGCAAAAAACAATCTTGCCATCTTGAACAATAAAAATACCCGTTAAAGAATTTTCCACAACCAGACTATAAAGCCATTGCCGGTCTTCGTTTGCCTGCAATGTATTTATACTGTCCTCGCACTCTTTAATTTTCCCCCTCAGTCGGCGATTTTCCTCTGCCAGCACATCGAATTCAATGTTGGTCCTCATATTGACTTTCTGCATAATGAGTTTTTTCCAACTATTCATTATTTATTGGTATTTTTTCACCAAGCCATGACTGACCCTAAAAAAATGCCTCAGTTTTTAAAATAGTATCCTCCCCAAAAAATGCAGCATTTAATTTATCACAAAACCTTAAAAACACACAATATATTTTATATGAAAGAACGATATCGGCCCAAAAACTCTCTTGACAGTATTATTTTATGAATTATTTTTCATCTAAAAGATTGTTAACATTTTGATATTATACAACTTATTTAGTTTTTAATCAAGGAGGTGAAATTATGGCGATCATCAGGCTTAAACAACCTGCATATCCGGGTAGCGGCCTTGTAGGAGGACGTTTCGGAAAAAACGTAAATGTATTTGAAAACGAAATGAATCGTCTGTTTCATAAATTTTTTGGAAACGATATGCCGACCGCATATTCTAACGCATTTCCCCCGGTAAACATTTATCAGGATAAAGACAATATTTATTTGACTGCGGAACTTCCGGGGATGGAAACCTCTGAGGTTACTATTGATATTGAACAAGACGGTATTCAGATCCGAGGAGAGCGAAAGATCGAAAATAAGGGTGAAAACTTATGTTACAGCAGGCGTGAAAGAGAAGGCGGCACCTTTTCCCGGAAACTGACTTTCAGGAGCAAAATTGATACAAATCAAGTTTCTGCAGGACTCAAAGACGGTATCTTAAAAGTAACGATGCCAAAAGCCCAAGACAGTCAACCCAAAAAAATTGTTGTTAAATCAGAATAACTTTTTGGAGGCCGAGGCATGGCCTATATCCTAATCAAGGAGGACAAAATGGAAAATAGAGACATTCAGGTACAGGGGAAAAAAGAGATTGAAGCCCAGGGGGAGCTGACCCAGGAGGGCCCATTTTTCGTACCGAACGTTGATATATTTGAAGATAATGATAACTTAGTGTTACTTGCGGATATGCCCGGGGTCAGTAAAGATAACGTTGATATTCGCATAGAGGACGGCCAGTTGCGCATACAAGGGAAAGTATCCAAAGAAACGCCGGGAGATTACGTACTTTCAGAATATTCCATTGGAGATTATTATAGTAATTTTGCACTATCCATCATCATTGACCAGTCGAGCATTCAGGCATCCATGAAAAATGGAGTTCTTAGGATTGTTTTACCTAAATCGGATAAATCCAAACCGAGAAAAATCACCATAAAGTCAAATTAAAAAAAAACTAAAAGGAGGATTAAAAATGTTTCCGAAAACATTCATTGATTTTCCGGAATGGAATGTGGGAAATCCTTTCTTAGATTTTGAACGTATGCGACGTGATATGAACAGGCTTGCTGAAAGGTTCGGCAAAGGGTTGCCTTCTTTTTCTACCGCGGGAGTTTTCCCTCTTACCAACGTAACGGAGGACGGTAATAACTACTATATCAGAGCGGAGCTTCCGGGTATGAAAACCGAGGATATCGAAATTTCGGCAACTAATAGCAATTTATCCATTTCAGGCCAGAGAATTATACCCCGAGAAGGTGATAATGTCCGATACCATCGTCGGGAAAGAGAAGCAGGAAAATTCAGCAGAATGATAAGCCTTCCCGGTTCCATAGATACGGATAAAGTAGAAGCAAGCTTTATGGATGGCATTCTTACAATTGTTCTTCCAAAATCCGAACCTATGAAACCAAAACAAATTGAAGTCAAATAAGGAAAAATTATTAATGCTCAGAGGGGAGGGATTACAAATGACTGATATGAATAGCAAAGAAATTCAAGCAAGGGAAAAGAAAGATTTGTCGGCCGCACCTGAGCAGACGAA
The DNA here is from genome assembly GCA_041303035.1 of Flavobacteriaceae bacterium. Lineage (GTDB taxonomy): Bacteria > Bacteroidota > Bacteroidia > Flavobacteriales > Flavobacteriaceae > Namhaeicola. The sequence continues at coordinate 2,799 of JBFYPZ010000157.1, read as the reverse complement.
GCCCGGACTTCTTTTCACACCAGCTGTTGACATTTTCGAAAATGACCAGGAGTTGACTGTTGTTGCAGATCTGCCGGGTGTCAAACCTCAAAATCTCGAAATCGATTTGCGAAAAAACACCCTCAGTATTATCGGTGATGTTGAAACGCCTGAAGGTCCGGGTGAAACCGACCATATCAGGGAGTTTAGAACCGGACGGTTTTTTAGACAGTTTACCTTGTCCGAAGTTATTGACCAAAGCAAGATAGAGGCGTCGCTAAAAAATGGGGTCCTACGATTGAAACTTCCCAAGCTAGAAAAAGCCGTGCCTCGAAAAATAATGGTACAAGCAGGTTAGCATCACATTCGCGATGTTGCGAGTTCAACGGAAAATATCCAATACAAAGATCATCTTGCTGGTTTTTGTCTTGAAAGGCCGTTCGGGTATATTACGAATCGGCCTTTTGCCTTTATTGAGCAGTAAGAAAATCGGCCTTCGTGTCAATTCTTTGAAAAGGGCTCAGTGAAGATGGCGCTTAAAAATTATTACATCATTCTCGGAATTTCACCGACTACCAACGCTGAAGGAGTCCGCTGCGCTTTTCGTCCATTTTTTTATCAGAAGAAAATTATTTGCATCTTTTGATTTATGTATATATTATCTAAAAGTGCTTGAACGAATAATCCTTTATTCTCCCCCAACTTTTCCTTTAGATAAAGGGTATTTTTGTTTAGGCACAAAAAATGTTTTTTTAGGCTGTATTCGGGCTTAGTTTATAGTATCAAATTCACACTAACAGAAAGGAAAAATCAGTATGCCGCTTTTAACAGGTGAACATAGAAAATCAACACTCAAATACCACATATTTATTACCTTATTAGTTCTATCATTGCTTTTTTCAGGGGTTGTCACGGCCAATGCAAAGACTGTCGCCCCCCCAATGGTACCTCAGAGTTTCACGGATTTGGCTGAAAGTGTCAGCTCGGCAGTTGTCAATATCAGAACTGTCAAGACAATAAAAGGTGGAGGTCCGGTCTTTAGGCATTTCCAAAGAGGCCCTTTTGGTCAGGATGATCCTTTCGGGGACTTTTTTGAACGTTTTTTCGGTGAAGAACAGCAGCGAGAGCATAAACAAAGAAGTCTGGGATCCGGTTTTATCATTGATCCGGAAGGATATATCGTTACGAATAATCATGTTATCGAAGGTGCTGATGAGATTATTGTCAAGTTAAAGGATGGCAAAGAATTCGATGCCGAAATTGTCGGAAGAGATTCCAACACGGACTTGGCATTGTTGAAAGTTAAATCCCCTGAAAATTTCAAGGCTGTGCAATTGGGTGATTCCGATTCTCTTAAAGTAGGCCAATGGGTGGTGGCAATCGGCAGCCCTTTCGGATTGGAGCAAACTGTAACAGCCGGCATTGTTAGTGCAAAAGGACGAGTTATCGGCTCAGGTCCCTATGATGATTTCATTCAGACGGATGCTTCCATTAACCCTGGAAACAGTGGAGGGCCGCTTACCAGTATGGAAGGTGAAGTGATTGGAATTAATACAGCAATTGTTGCCAGCGGTCAGGGTATCGGATTTGCTATTCCGATCAATTTAGCCAAAGGAATTATCGAACAGCTTAAAACAACGGGAGAGGTAACCCGTGGATGGCTGGGTGTCGCCATTCAGGACCTGACCAAAGAGATGGTTGAATACTATAACCTTAAAGAAACCAAGGGAGTATTGGTAGCCAAGGTATTTGAAAATGATCCCGCTGATAAAGCCGGTATTAAAGCACAGGATATAATTGTTTCCATCAACGGAAAAAAAATTGCCACTAGCCGGGAACTGACATCAATGATCGCCGAGTTGGTAGTTGGAGAAAAAGCCAAGGTTACAGTGCTTCGCAATGGAAAAGAGAAAACTTTTACTGTTGACATTACAAAACGCGAAGATGATAAGCTGGCATCCGATAGAACTATGCAAAATGAGGAAACCGGAGAATTAGGTATTCAAGTTTCCAATATTACTCCGGAAATTGCTGATAGACTTAATACTTCAGAAGTTGACGGTATAGTTGTGACCGGGGTGGACCCGGGCAGCAAAAGCGATGTTGCAGGAATACAAACAGGAGATATCATAAGAGAAATTAACCGTGAGCGGATTAAAAACATTGATGATTTTAAAAGCATCTTACTCACCATTAAGCAAGGAGAGCCCATCAACCTGTTCATTCACCGAGTTAATGCGGGGTTTATCGTGGTTCGGATGGTCAAATAGAACCAAAAGTAGCAGCATACCACCTGCTCATTAATAAAAACAAAAAAGGGCGATTAAAAATCGCCCTTTTTTGTTTTTAGTCCCCCTAATTGCAGTTTTTTTCAATCCTATCTTGAAAAATTGCGGCACATAGGTTCTTTAACTAGCAGTCAGCCTGCCTATTGATTAATACATATCATCTTCATCATAGGCGGGAGTTTTATTGCCTTTTTTCTTTTTTTCAGGCTTTTCAGCGATCATGGCTTCGGTGGTAAGCATCAGGCCGGATACTGAGGCGGCATTCTGAAGTGCAAAACGTACCACTTTTGCAGGGTCGATGACGCCGGCTGTCAGAAGGTTCTCGAATTTGTCCTCGGCAACATTAAAGCCGTAGTCGTCTTTGCCTTCCAATACTTTGTTCAATATTGGAGATCCCTCATATCCCGCATTTTCGACAATTTGCCGAAGCGGTTCTTCCAAAGCCCTTTTTAAGATATTTAAACCGTGTTTTTCATCACCTGAAAGCTTCAGTTTGTCCAACGCAGCGCGACATCGGATTAGTGCAACCCCG
>JBFYPZ010000156.1:0-5654 GCA_041303035.1 Flavobacteriaceae bacterium | reverse complement strand
GTTTTATTTCGATTATGGAAATTTTAAAATATTTGGATCCTCACCAGAAGCACAACTGGTTATAAAAGACGGAAAAGCTGAGATCCACCCCATCGCAGGGACTTTCAGACGAACGGGGAATGACGAAAAAGATCTGGAGGTTGCGAAGGCATTGGCAGCCGATGAAAAAGAGAACGCTGAGCATGTCATGCTGGTTGATCTGGCAAGGAATGACCTGAGCAGAAATGGCCGGGAGGTTAAGGTGGAGAACTACAAAGAGATCCAGTTCTTTTCACATGTGATCCACCTGGTTTCAAAAGTAGTTGCCAAAAAATTCTCAGATGCCATAAGCTATCAAATTGTTGCCGACACGTTCCCGGCAGGTACACTTACGGGTGCACCCAAACACAAAGCCATGCAGCTGATAGACCGGTATGAAAAGGACAGCCGCACTTTTTATGGGGGCGCGATAGGTTTTATGGATTTTCAGGGTAATTTCAACCATGCCATCATCATCCGTTCCTTTTTGAGTAAAGACCACCGCCTGTATTACCAGGCTGGTGCCGGAATTGTTGCAAAATCCGATCCGGAGAGTGAATTACAGGAAGTTTACAACAAACTGGGAGCCCTCAAACACGCACTTGAACTGGCTGAAAAAATTTAATTGCTATGAAGAATTCAGATAAGAAAAAAATCCTGGTCATCGACAATTACGATTCCTTTACCTATAATCTGGTACATTATTTACAGGACCTGGACTGCGAAGTGGTTGTAAAGCGAAACGATAAGATCACGCTGGATGCAGTTGATCAATTCCACAAGATATTGCTTTCTCCGGGGCCCGGTATACCCGATGAAGCGGGATTGTTAAAACCGATTATCAAGAGGTATGCGGCAAATAAAAGTATTCTGGGTGTTTGTCTCGGGCAGCAGGCCATTGGCGAGGTATTTGGGGGAAGTCTGGAAAACCTGAGCAGGGTGTATCACGGGGTGTCTACTAAGATCAAGCTGATCAACAGTGATGAAATTCTTTACCGAAATATTCCTGAAACATTTGAAGTTGGGCGTTATCATTCCTGGGTAGTTTCAAAGAATTTGCCCGCGGCACTTATCGCTACTGCAATAGACGAAAACGGTGAGATCATGTCACTCAAACACAGGGAATATGACGTAAGGGCAGTTCAGTACCATCCGGAATCGATCCTCACCGAACACGGCAGAGAAATATTGAAGAATTGGATAGAAGCATAAATGAAATTTTGAATGAAAGAAATTATCAACAGACTGATTCAGCACGAGAAGATCTCTAAGGAAGAAGCAAAAAGCGTATTGGTTAATATTTCACAAGGCAAATACAACAACAGCCAGATCGCCTCCTTTCTGACAGTTTATATGATGCGCAGTATCTCTGTGGAAGAACTCGACGGATTCAGGGAAGCCCTGCTGGAACTGTGTGTGCCGGTAGACTTGTCTGACTTCAATACCGTTGACCTGTGCGGAACAGGCGGAGACGGGAAGGATACCTTTAATATTTCCACCCTGGCTTCCTTTATAACTGCAGGAGCCGGAATTAAAGTTGCCAAACACGGCAATTACGGCGTATCTTCGAATTGCGGTTCCTCCAATGTTCTTGAATTTCTGGGAATCAATTTCACCAGTGATGCTGACAAGCTCAGAGCGGCACTCGACAAAGCGGGCATCTGTTTTCTGCATGCACCCCTTTTTCACCCGGCCATGAAAAATGTTGCCCCCATACGCAAAGAACTCGGTGTAAAGACCTTTTTCAATATGCTGGGACCCATGGTTAATCCATCACGTCCTGCAAACCAGATCGTGGGGGTTTTTAATCTGGAACTGGCCAGAATGTACGGTTATCTTTACCAAAACACCGATAAAAATTATATCATCCTCCATGACCTGGCCGGGCATGATGAGATCTCCCTCACAGGTCAGGTCAAGATCATTTCCAACAGGGAAGACAAAATGTTTTCTCCTTCAGATCTCGGTTTGAATCCCATCAGTGAAAATGATATCATTGGAGGCAGCACCATAGCAGAAAGCGCTGCCCTGTTCATGAGGGTCTTGCATGGAGAGGGTACAACTGAGCAGAACAATGTGGTTTGTGCCAACGCTGGACTGGCTATTTCAGTGACAGAAAAGATCAGTCACCAGGAAGCGTTCCTGTTAGCCGAGGCTTCATTAAAAAATAAAAAGGCACTCAGGGCATTTACGACCTTACAGGCTATGTCATAGTAAATAAAAGAAGGGAAATGACTATTTTAGATAAAATCGTACTGGATAAAAAGGAAGAGGTCAGCGCTAAAAAGCGTCTATTCGACCTTGATTTTTTTCAGCATTCACCGCTTTTTAACCGTGAGACCCATTCACTGGCTGAGGGTATCAGAAAGAAAAGCGGCGTTATAGCTGAGTTTAAGCGACGTTCGCCTTCCAGACAAATGATCAATCAGAGCAGCAGTGTTTTGGAGGTGGCAAAAGGATACGAGCAGGCCGGCGTTTCCGGGATCTCGGTGCTTACAGACACAAAATATTTTGGAGGGGCTCTTGATGATCTGATGCAGGTGCGAAGTATTGCCGGAATTCCTGTGCTGCGCAAAGAGTTTATAATAGACGCTTACCAGATCTATGAATCAAAAGCCTATGGTGCTGATGTGGTCCTGCTCATCGCTGCAATACTTTCACCCGGGCAGATAGCCGATCTCTCACAGCTGGCCAAAGAACTGAAACTGGAAGTGCTACTGGAAATTCACAATGAGGAGGAGCTGTCTAAATCAGATCTGAGCTATGTCGATCTGGTGGGAGTGAACAACAGAAATCTGAAAACCTTTACCCTGGATCTTGAGACCAGCAGACAACTGGCAAAACTGATTCCGGATCAAAAGGTGAAGGTATCTGAAAGCGGGATCAGTGAAACCGAAACGATAAGAGAATTGAAGAAGTACGGATACCAGGGTTTTTTAATGGGCGAGAATTTCATGAAAACCGAATTTCCGGGAAAAACGGCAGCATTATTTATTAAAGATCTGAAATAGTATGTTGAAATTAAAGATCTGCGGGATGAAGTATCACGACAATATTCTGGCTGCAGCCGGCCTGCAACCCGATTATATGGGTTTTATTTTCTATCCCGGATCAAAAAGATTTATGACTGAAAAAATTCCTGAGCTCAATGAAAAAATAAAAAAAACAGGGGTTTTTGTAAACCAGCCGCTTAGTCAAGTGATAGCAAAAATAAAAGAGTTTGATCTCGATGCAGTGCAATTACATGGAGAGGAAACAGTTCAGTATTGCGAAGAATTGCTATTGACACTGGAACAGCTAAATGAAGGAAGCAAAAATACGGAAGTGATCAAGGCTTTTGCCATAGATGAAAATTTTGATTTTGAAACCTTGGAGCCTTATCATTGGGTGTGTGATTTTTTTCTCTTTGATACCAAAGGAAAGGAGAGGGGAGGTAATGGTATTGCGTTCGACTGGGAATTGCTCCGGGATCAATCACTGAAAAAACCTTTTTTTCTGAGCGGAGGTATCGGTCTGGAAAACTCGGGCAGCCTGCAGCTTTTCCTGGCTACAGAGAACGGGAAAAATTGCTATGCCATTGATGTGAACAGCAGGTTCGAAATTGAACCCGGATTGAAGGACACAGAAAAATTAAAGATGTTCGGCTGGAACAGTTTTTTTAACAATGAGTAGAAAAAAAAGAAGATGAATAAAAATTTTCACGCAGACGAAAAGGGTTATTACGGCGAGTTCGGAGGCAGTTATGTGCCCGAGATGCTCTATCCGAATATGGAAGAACTTCAGAATAATTATCTGAAGATCATCTATGAGGAATCCTTTCAGAAAGAATTTAAACACTTGCTAAAAGATTATGTAGGTCGGCCTTCTCCCTTGTATTTAGCCAATCGGTTATCAGAAAAATACCAGGCGAAGATCTATCTCAAAAGAGAGGACCTCAACCATACCGGTGCCCATAAAATCAACAATACCATCGGTCAGATCCTCCTGGCCAGACGCCTTGGTAAAAAAAAGATCATTGCCGAAACCGGTGCCGGGCAGCACGGTGTTGCCACGGCAACCGTCTGTGCCCTTGCTGGCCTGGAATGCACCGTTTATATGGGCGAGATCGATATTGCCCGTCAGGCTCCAAATGTAGCCCGTATGAAAATGCTTGGAGCCACGGTTGTTCCGGCACTCTCAGGAAGCAGAACCCTGAAGGACGCTACCAATGAAGCGATCAGGGCCTGGATCAATGATCCCGTTGATACACATTATATAATAGGCTCGGTGGTCGGTTTTCACCCATATCCTGACATGGTCGCCCGGTTTCAGTCCGTTATTTCTGAAGAGATCAAATGGCAGCTGAAAGAGCAGGAAGGCACTGAAAATCCGGATTATGTCATTGCCTGTGTAGGCGGAGGTAGCAACGCAGCCGGTGCTTTTTACCACTATCTGGATAATGAATCGGTAAAGCTTGTCGCAGTCGAAGCAGCAGGAAAAGGAGTTCATTCAGGGGAGTCGGCTGCAACGAGCATTTTGGGCAGAGAGGGCATCATACACGGTAGTAAGACAATTTTGATGCAAACAGCCGATGGGCAGATCGTGGAGCCGTATTCCATTTCAGCCGGACTCGATTATCCGGGTGTGGGTCCGCAACATGCGCATCTTTTTAATTCAAAAAGGGCCATTTTTTTGAATGCCACAGATGATGAGGCCATGCAGGCAGGATTGGAACTGAGCAAACTGGAAGGAATCATTCCTGCTATTGAAACAGCCCATGCCCTGGCGGTATTGCCAAAAATGAAATTTAAAAAAACCGATATACTTGTGGTCAATTTGTCCGGCAGAGGAGACAAAGACCTGAATACCTATATCAACTATTTCAAACTGGCTTAAGTTATTTTATAGCGATGGCCTAATAATATTTAAAAAATGAACAGAATCAATCATACACTGGCGGCAGACAAAAAATTGTTATCCATATACTTTACCGCAGGATACCCGGAGCTGGAGGACACGGTACCAATCATTCAAAAACTTGAAAAAAGTGGTGTGGACATGGTTGAGATCGGATTGCCTTTTTCAGATCCACTGGCTGACGGGCCGGTAATACAACAAAGCAGTACGCAGGCTTTAAAGAATGGAATGACTTCTGAAAAACTTTTTGAACAATTGAAAGGAATCAGGCCGGCGGTTAAGATACCGCTGATCATTATGGGTTATTTTAATCCCATCCTGCAATTTGGAGTTGAAGCCTTTTGTAAAAGATGCAGTGAGGCTCAGAGGGATTTATTTATATGGTGAGTTCTGCCAGCACCACTGGGGCCAAGAAGAGTTTCGGAGAACCAGAGCAGGAATATTTTAAGAGAATCGCTTCCATGAAACTCCAGTCTGAACAAATCATCGGGTTTGGTATCTCCAACAAAGAGACCTTTGAACAGGCTACAAAGTACGCCAAAGGAGCCATTATTGGATCTGCCTATGTGAATTTTTTATCAGAACAGCCATGGGAAGAAACGGATAATTTTATTAGAAGGTTTCGTTAGAAAACAGCCTGTTACATTGCTAGTGCAAACAGACATATTTCTTATCTTTACAAAAAAAGCATATGGCTTTTAATTCTGTTTCCTTGCGCACACGCATTTTTATAGCCATGA
>JBFYPZ010000155.1:0-5533 GCA_041303035.1 Flavobacteriaceae bacterium | reverse complement strand
TTCTGAGCTGCCTGTCATTTATCCGAATCCTGCCGATGGTAGTTTTAAAATAGGGAAACAGGCCACTAAAGTGGAGGTTTATGATATTCTGGGCAGAAAGGTGCAGCAGTTTGAAGGCAATTTCCCGGTGAACTATCAGTTTGACCTGACACCAATGAAACCGGCCATCTACCTGGTAAGAATTAAATCCGATCTGGGAAGCAGTACGCAACGTCTGGTGATCAAATAAAGGACACAAAAAGCAGCTTCTTTGAAATAACAGTAGTTCACATTAAGGATTTTATTCCAAAACAATCTTAGAAAAACAGAAGGCCCGTAACAATCTTTACGGGCCATTTTTACGTTTATTGATAAAATAATCTGTATTTTTAATTTGATTAAGAATAAAAAAACAGTCTGATGAACCTTCCCAAAATAATCAGTTTTTGCCTGCCTATGCTCCTTTTTTTATACAGTACAGTCCATTTTGGACAAGGATTCAGCAATTCCGACTTACAGCAGGTTTATGTTGATGAGAGCGGAATCCTGCGCTGGCAGGAAAACAAAAAAGAAATAAAGGGCTTTGGGGTAAATTATACCCTGCCATTTGCGCATGTTTACAGATCGGCGAAAAAGCTTGGAATCGATCCCCAAAAAGCAATCGATGAAGATGTGTATCATTTTTCAAGACTGGGTTTCGACCTGTATCGTGTGCATGTCTGGGATACGGAGATCAGTGACAGTTTGGGGAATTTACTCGACAATGAACACCTGAATACCCTGGATTACCTGCTCATGAAATTGCAGGAACGAAAGATCAACTACGTATTAACTCCAATAGCTTACTGGGGAAACGGATGGCCTGAGCCTGACGAAAAAACTCCCGGTTTTTCAGCCAGATACGGAAAAGAAGGCAGCCTGACCAATCCTGAAGCAATTAAAGCACAGGAAAGATACCTAAGCCAGTTTATGCTGCATAAGAATGCCTATACCGGAATGGTGATGAAGGATGACCCGAATCTGATTGCAATTGAGATCAGCAATGAACCACACCACAGGGGCACCGGAAGCGAAGTGACATCTTTTATTGAACGGATGGTGGAAGCTGTAAAAAAAAGCGGCTATAAAAATCCTGTTCTCTACAATATTACCCATAGTGTGCAGCTTATGGATGATTATTTCAAAGCAGGGATTAATGGAGGTACCTTTCAGTGGTACCCAACAGGCCTGGGGTATCAAAATGAACTTCAGGGAAATTTTCTGCCCAATGTTGATCAATATGAGATCCCTTTTGATCCCGTGATCAGAAAATACAAAGGAGCGAAGATCGTATACGAATTTGACGCAGCAGATATTAACCGTACTTATATTTATCCGGCCATGGCCAGGTCATTCAGAACGGCTGGAATACAGATCGCGACCCATTTTTCATACGATCCCATGTTTTTAGCCTTTGCCAACACAGAATACAATACGCATTACATGAATCTGGCATATACCCCCGGCAAGGCTTTGTCACTGATGATATGTAAAGAGATCTTTCATTCTGTTCCCTTATATAAGGACTATGGCAGTTATCCGGGAAATTCAAATTTTGATCATTTTTCGGTGAGCTATGAAAAGGACCTGGCCACACTGAACCTGCCAGAAAAATACTTTTATACCAACAATACGAATCTGCAGCCGAAAGATCTTAAAAAGCTTAGGGAAATAGCAGGCACAGGCACTTCTCCGGTCATAAAATACGCAGGTACCGGAGCCTATTTTCTGGATAAGCTTGAAAAAGGTTTTTGGAGACTGGAAGTAATGCCTGATGTATGTCTGGTTGGTAATCCCTTTGGCAAAAACAGTTTGCAGAAAGAAATTTCGGTCATTCAATGGAACAGCCGGAATATGGAAATTAAACTACCCGATCTGGGCCCGGATTTTGTGATCATTCCTCTGAATGAAGGAAATACCTATCAAACAGAAGCAATTCATGGCAAATTTGGGATTAGGCCGGGAGCCTATTTGATTCATAGTAAGGATACTAAACACAATTGGAAAGCAACCGACCCATGGAAAAACAAAAGATTGAACGAATTTCATGCCCCGGTATCATCTGTTGAAAAAACGTATCTCATGCATAAATCCAGTGAACTCGTATTTGCAGGAGAGAACTTTCGCGTTGAAGCAACGATGGTAAGTCAGGACCCTGAAGCAAAAATGCAGTTGCAGCTTACAAGCGGAAATACCTGGAAATTGCTTGACATGCACCGGGAAGAGGGCTTTCTTTACAGTACAGAAATTCCGAAGGAACTTATGGAACATGGCTTTTTAACCTATTTTATTTATGTAAAAAGCGGTCAAAAAGTGGAAACATTTCCTGCTGGTCAGGCAGGTTTGCCCTACGATTGGAATTTTACAAATAACGAACCGTATCGCGTAAAGGTTATTCGTAAAGACCAACCTGTAACTTTGTTTGATGCAGAGATGGATGCCTCTTCCCTTTCTTTCACGCGCTGGTCCGGGGAGTCAAAACTGGTTCCGGCCGACCAGTTCGGGGCATCTGAATATCAGATCAGATTCGATGAACTCTTTGTAGCCGACCCGGAAAATACTAAGGGTCCGGTAATCAACGATTACAGCATAAAATGTTATGTAAAAGAAAGGATCCGGGCCCTCGGCCCATTTTTAACCGACAGAAAAAAACTGGTGCTTACCGCGAGATCTCTGTCTGATTTACCTGAAAAAATACAGCTTACCCTGGTTGACAAACGGGGAGTGGCATACGGAACTTTACTAGAAGTAGGTCCCGATCTGAAGGATTACCAAATCCCCCTGAATCAATTGAAAGCATTGAAAACAGTGATCCTGCCCAGGCCATACCCTTCTTTTTTACCATACGATTATCAAGGCAAAGCAGGTGATCTTCGCTTGGAAGATATTGAAAGTATAATTATTTCTATAGGCCCGGACCTAAACCAAACAGATCTTAACCGACCGCATGGTTTAGGAATTGTTTCTGTTCATTTATGAGATCCGATATAACCAGAGTAGAAATTCAGATGGAAATTAAATCATTTTCAGGTTATTGATCTCCTGCTGGGTAAGTGGTCTCCACATACCCCTGGGAAGGCTTTTCTTGGTGAGTCCGGCAAAATAAACCCTGTCGAGCTTGGTTACAGCATAACCAAAATGCTCAAAAATCCTTCGGACGATCCGGTTTCTGCCGGAATGAATCTCAATACCGATCTCATTTTTTGGCTGATCATCAATATAGGAGATGGCATCTACATATACCATCTTGCCATCGAGTTCAAAATTGGCGGCAATCTTTTGCATGTCGGCCATAGCCAGTTTTTGATCCAGAGTTACGTGGTAGATCTTTTTTACCTGGTGTTTGGGGTGGGTGAGTTTTTTCGCCATTTCACCGTCATTGGTAAAAAGCAACAAACCTGTTGTTGACTTATCAAGTCGGCCAACCGGGTAGATCCTTTCCTGAGTGGCATTGGCGATCAGGTCCATAACCGTCTTTCTGCCTTTTTCATCATCCATGGTGGTGATGAAATTTTTTGGTTTATTCAATAAAATATAACGTTTGGTCTCTGGTGAAATGGTGCTGTCATCAAATTTTACCACATCACCCGGCTTAACCTGGTAACCCATTTCGGTCACGACTTCGCCATTCACGCGCACACTCCCGGCCTTGATATAAGTATCGGCCTCTCTGCGCGAACAGATCCCGGAATTGGAAATATACTTATTCAATCGCACCGTATCACTGTCTTTTTTAACAGGAACGGGTTCCGATTTTACTTTGAAATGTTTAATTTTTTCAGGGTGGGGTCTGAAATTTTTGTCTTTGCTTCTTGGGATCTCTCTGTTTCCGTGAATTTCTCTATTTCTGGCAACTTCTTTACTTTTAGGGATCTCTCTGTTTCCGTGAATTTCTCTATTTCTGGCAACTTCTTTATTTTTAGGGATCTCTCTGTTTCCAGGAATTTCTCTATTTCTGGCAACTTCTTTGCTTTTAGGGATCTCCCTGCTTTTAGGAGTCTCTTTGCTCGCTGAGAGCTCTTTACTTTTGGAAATGTCTTTTTGTGAAGACTGCGTTTTCTTTAAGGGGGTTTTTCTTTTGATCGGTGTTGGTTCTGACTTAGACTGTCGTCCTCCCGACGAGTTGTTTTTATCTTTCATGGGAAATTTAAATTTTTGCAAAAGTACAAATAGTATTCGATATCAGCAGGTTACATGGGTGATAATTTACTTGCCGGCTTCGAGCAGTTTTTGAATAATAACCGTAGTATCGATCAGCATCAAACTTAAAACCCCTACAACAATGATCACTTTGACAAGGTTGTGGAGCAGCAGATAATTTTTTTTTGAATTTGCTTTCCAGAGTACGATGAGGAAAATTGCAAACATCAAACCCGTGAAATAGAAATAGTATTTCATCATACCCATTTCAGGGTATTTCCATAGAAAATAGATCGGATCAAGGGTAAAAATGACAAGGATGGTGATTAGTAGTTTCGTAAAGTACTCGCCGTATTTGATCGGGATAGTCAGATAATTTTGAGCCAGATCCCCTTTCATGTTCTCCAGGTCTTTTACCAGTTCTTTGATCATCAGAACCAAAAACAGAAACAAGGCATGGGTAAAGATGATGGTGGAAAAATTCTTAAAATATACGAAGATGGCAAAGAAGGGCCAGAGCGCCAGCACTGAGGCTGAGATCAACCTGGTAAGCGGGTATTTTTTAAGTTTGTGCGAGTACAGCCAGATCAGAAAAATATAGACGGAAAAGAATACGGCTGCCCTCCAGGAAACAAGCAAGCCGAAGAGAACGCCAATAAAATTGAGTACGAAGTAACTGTTTAATTTTACTTTCTGACTAACTATGCTATCGATTTTGGTTTTTATAGGCTTGTTGATCACATCCTTTTTTACATCGTAAAAATTGTTTATAATGTAGCCTGCTGCAATTACACAGGTGGTCGCGAGTACAATCAGGAACAGATCCGGATTCAGCAGGGTTTCCCTCAGGGACTTGTCAGGGGCAAAAATAAAAATGGCGGCGAGGTATTGGGCCAGCACAATAATAAAAATATTGTATCCTCGCACCACCGAAAACATGCTTAACAGCTTGTGAAAAATAGAATATTTTTCAGGCTTTTTGGGAGTGTTCGCTTCGGCCATTTTTAATAAATCCATAAGGAGATGGATTTTTTAAAAACGATAAACCAGTTCCAGTTTATACGCTTTGAGAATTTCTTTTGTTTTTTCAAAGTCCTGAGTAAAACCCAGGATATATCCACCGCCCCCTGAACCGCATAATTTGAGATAATAATCATTGGTTTGAATGCCTTCTTTCCAGATCTGATGAAAATTATCAGGGATCATGGGTTTAAAGTGTTTTAATACAACCTTTGACAATTTCTTCACATTTTTATACAGCGATTTTGCATCGCCATGCAGGAAATCATGTATACACACATCTGTTATTTTGGCGAAATCTTCATCGATCATCTTTCTGAATCCTTCATTTTTCATCTTATTCATGAAAATATTC
>JBFYPZ010000154.1:0-5544 GCA_041303035.1 Flavobacteriaceae bacterium | reverse complement strand
CTAAAACAATTGGGAAATTTCTGGGAAAGGATTTTTTGGTTGAATCGAGTTTTGGCCATATCGCCGATTTACCTTCTAAAGATATAGGTGTCGATGTAGAAGGCGATTTTACCCCTCAATACAAAGTTACCACGGATAAAAAGGCAGTGGTTGCCAAATTAAAGGATCTGGCAAAAAAATCAGATCTGGTATGGCTGGCAAGTGATGAGGACCGCGAAGGGGAAGCGATTGCCTGGCATTTATTTGAACAGCTCAATTTAAAAGAGGAAAGCACCAGGCGCATCGTTTTTCACGAGATCACTAAAAATGCGATTGGAAAGGCCATAGAGAATCCGAGAAAAATAGACTACAACCTGGTGAATGCGCAACAGGCAAGAAGGGTTCTTGACAGGCTGGTTGGCTATGAATTGTCTCCCATACTCTGGAAAAAGATCAAAAGCGGGCTTTCGGCCGGTAGGGTACAGTCGGTGGCAGTAAGGCTTATCGTAGAAAGGGAGAGAGAGATAGAAAAGTTTGTTTCCGAACCTTCGTTCAGGGTGGTTGCCGAATTTGAGAACAGCGCAGGTGCAAAGATAAAGGCGGTACTGCCCAAAAATTTTGATACCGAAAAAGAAGCACATGACTTTTTGCTTTCCTGTATTTCTGCACAGTTTTTTGTAGATGAGATCACAACCAAACCCACAAAGAAATTTCCTGCACCGCCATTCACCACTTCTACCTTACAACAGGAGGCCTCAAGAAAATTGTTTTTTCCGGTTGCTAAAACCATGATGGTCGCACAGCGACTGTATGAGGCAGGGTATATAACCTATATGAGAACGGACAGTGTAAATCTGTCTGAGGATGCAAAAACCGCCTGCAGGGACCAGATCATCCATTCATTTGGCGCGAAGTACAGCAAACAGCGGAATTTTAAAACAAAAACAAAAGGTGCCCAGGAAGCACACGAGGCTATAAGGCCGACTGAGATGAGCACACAGTCTCTTTCCATTGACAGGGACGAGAGCAGGTTATACGAGCTGATCTGGAAACGGACCATCGCTTCCCAGATGAGTGACGCAGACCTCGAAAGAACAACACTGAAGATAAAGAACAATAAGAATGACAAGTATTTTACTTCAACCGGTGAGGTAATTAAATTTGACGGATTCTTAAAAGTATATATTGAAGGAACGGATATTGAAGAAGACAGCGAAGAAATGTTACTCCCTGCCCTTGTGGAAGGAGAGGAACTGATCAGAAAGTCTATCGTTGCTACTGAGAGATATTCCAGACCACCCTACCGGTATACGGAAGCATCGCTGGTCAAGCATCTGGAAGAACTGGGTATAGGCAGACCCTCGACCTATGCACCCACCATTTCGACCATACAGAACAGAACCTATGTTGAAAAGGGCACCATTGATGGGGTAGAACGAAAGTACAAGCAACTGTCTTTAACCGACGGAAAGATTAAAGAACAGACCCTAACGGAAAGGGTTGGTGCCGACAAAGGCAAGTTGATCCCTACCGATATAGGAAAAATTGTAAATGACTTTTTGGTGGATAATTTCGCCAAAATCCTGGATTACGGATTTACTGCGCGGGTTGAGGAAGAATTTGATGAGATCGCTGAAGGCAAGGAAGACTGGAGAAAGATGATGAAGTCCTTTTACAAGGATTTTCACGCCAATGTTGAGAATGTGGCTCAGTTTGCTGAAAGAGCCAAAGGGGAGCGCCTTCTGGGAGTTGATGCCGCTACCGGAAAAAATGTATACGCCAGGCTGGGAAGATTTGGTGCCATGGTGCAGATCGGTGAGGCCACGGATGAAGACAAACCAAAATTTGCGAGTTTGTTAGGAAACCAGACCCTGGACTCCATAAGTTACGAAGAGGCTATGGAGCTCTTTAAGTTGCCAAAGCACCTGGGAGAGTATCAGGGAGAAGAGGTTGTGGTTGCGGTAGGCAGATTTGGTCCCTTTGTTCGTTTTGGCAAAAAATTTATATCGCTTGACAAGGATGAAAATCCAAGTGCCCTGGATCTTGACAGTGCAATTAAACTGATCAATGCTAAAGAAAAGGCTGAAGCTCCGATCGGAGAATATCAGGGACTGCCCGTACAGAAAGGTGTGGGCAGGTTTGGCCCTTTCATCAAATGGAATAGCACCTTTATCAATGTGAGCAAAAAATATGATTTCGATAATTTATCAGCATCGGATCTCCAGGAGCTCATTCTGGGTAAAATAAAGAAAGACAAAGATAAGGTCGTACACAACTGGGAAAAAGAGGGCATTGTTGTTGAAAAGGCCCGTTGGGGAAGACACCATATTATTAAAGGAAAAACAAAAATTGAATTGCCGGGTACAGTTGACGCAGAAAGCTTAACTTTACAGGCAGTTAAAGATCTTTTAGAGAAACATAAGGGATCAAAAGTTGCTAAAAAAAGAACTCCTGCTAAAAAGTAATTAATTTACATTGGTATTGCGTATTTGTTTATGATGTAAAATAATTATGAGTTTAGAATTTCTTAGTCCCATTGAAGATATTGCAGTAGCACACACTGCTTTCTTGTCAGAGCTTTCTTTAGGAAAAACCATACGCATGCACACGAAAAAGTCGGGCCTGCCTGACATGGAAGGTGTTCAGATCGCGCTTATAGGTGTTCCGGAAAGCAGAAATTCTGTCGATAACGCAGGTGCAGCCAAAGGAATAGAGCAAGTCAGAAAATTTCTTTATCAGATGTATCCGGGGAACTGGTATCTGAAAATAGCTGATCTCGGGAATGTTTTGCCGGGCAAAACAGTTGAAGATACCTATGCTGCTCTGAAAGAACTGGTTGGTTTTTTGTGCAAGTCCAAAATTACACCCGTAATAATTGGAGGCAGTCAGGACCTGAGCTATGCCCAGTACAGGGGATATGATGACCTGGTTCAGGGCGTGAATATGGTTGTGGTGGACAGCCGCTTTGATCTGGGTACCTATGAAGGGAATATGAATGCCCAGAATTATATTCATAAGATAGTACTGGAAAAACCTTGTAACCTTTTTAGTTTCAGCAATATCGGCTACCAGACATTTTTTAATTCTCAGGAAGAGATCGATCTGATCGATAAGCTGAACTTTGATGCATACAGATTGGGAGAAGTCTCTAAAGACATAACAAGCATAGAACCCGTAATGAGAGATGCTGACCTGGTCAGCATAGACATGGGAGTTGTTAGAATGAGTGAGGCTCCCGGCAACGCCAATGCCGGTCCGAACGGATTATTTGGAGACCAGATCTGTGCTGTTGCCAGATATGCCGGGATAAGCAGTAAAAATACGTCCTTTGGTATTTATGAATACAATGCCAAATTTGATGAAAAGAATCAAACTGCCCACCTGATAGCCCAGATGGTGTGGTATTATATGGAGGGCTATAACTTCAGAATAGAAGAGAACCCATTTGTCTCAATCAATGAATACCAAAAATTCATCGTACTGATCGAGGATGATACCATTAACTTTTATAAAAGCAACAAAAGTGAAAGATGGTGGATGGAAATCGAATACTTCTATAATAAATTGAAAAAATCAACGTTAATACCATGTACTTATCAGGATTACTTGACAGCAAATAATCAGGTATTCCCTGAAAGATGGGTAAAAACCTTTAGAAAATTAAGTTGAAACACACTAAAGGCAATTATTTATCGTTAGATAGATACAAAAACAAATTTTAAATGGTGTAATGGCTCTGTTTGAAATTAAATCAATTTAATAAATAACGCAATATCCAAGTTTTGTTAGAAAAAATTAAAATTATGAAAAAGTTAACATTATTATTTGTACTACTCACGATTTCCTTGTTTATGAGTTGTAAATCAGGTAATGATCAAGGACAGTTAACAGGAGCAAAAGCCAAAAAGAAATTTTTCCCTGAAAAACCTTACGGCATGACCTTGATACCCGGTGGTTCTTTTACCATGGGTAAGGAAGATGAAGATGTTGCCGGATCTTTTAGTGCTCCGCCCAGAACTGTAACTGTAAGACCATTTTATATGGACGAGACAGAAATTACCAACAGCGAATACCGCGAATTTGTTTTTTGGGTAAGGGACTCCATCGTAAGGACAAAACTAGCCATCCTGGCTGAAGAAGCCAATATTGGCGGGGGTGCGCCTGATGAACAAAAGAAAGGTGATATGAGCGGTATTTCTAAATATCGTTTCAAGGAGCAGGACAGCACAGACAATGCCTACTATAAATACATGATGGATAACTACGGAAGTTTGGGTGATGTCAATTCCCCGACAGAAGGCCGTTATTTAAACTGGGATGTTGAACTGATCTGGGATACAAGTAATTTCCCTGATGAGTATTATGCTGAAGCAATGGATAGCATTTACCTGCCAATTGATGAATCAACGAACAGGAAAAGGAAAATTGATACAAGAAAATTAAAATATACCTATATCTATCTTGACAATGAAGAAGCAGCAAGAGGAAATGGATCTTTGAAAGACTTTTTGAAGAAGGATGTCGTTGAAATTTATCCTGATACAACTGTATGGGTAAAAGACTTCAACTACTCATATAACGACCCTATGCATCAGGACTATTTCTGGCACCAGGCTTATGATGACTACCCGGTAGTGGGAGTAAACTTCAAACAGGCCAAAGCATTTTGTATGTACAGAACAGATAAAAGAAATACCTATCTGGCCGGCAAGAAAAAAGGAACTGGCAGAGAACCAAACTTCAGGTTGCCTACTGAAGCAGAATGGGAATATGCAGCCCGCGGAGGTCTGGAATATGCAAAATACCCATGGGGCGGACCTTATACCACTACAGACAGAGGTTGCTTCCTGGCAAACTTCAAACCTGAAAGAGGTAATTATGCAGAAGACGGAGCACTTTACACCATAGAAGCAAGATCCTATAACCCAAATGACTACGGATTGTACAACATGGCAGGGAACGTTTCAGAATGGACCAACACAGCTTATAATCCTTCTTCATATTACCTGGGATCAACGATCAATCCAAATGTGGAAGATGAAGCGAACAAGCGCAAGGTGATCAGAGGCGGATCCTGGAAAGATGTGGCCTACTTCCTTGAAGTAAGTACCCGGGATTATGAATATGGAGATTCTGCAAGAAGTTATATCGGATTCAGAACTGTACAGGATTACATGGGAACAAAAATGAAAGCAACGAAATAATCAAATATTAATCAGAAAAAATAAACCAAAACAAACATTTAAAATTTAAAATTATGGCACAATCAAAGAATAAAAAGAAATTGTTTAACATGGCCTACGGTCTTGGGGCTTCTGTTGTAATCTTAGGCGCGCTGTTCAAAATTGCACACTGGCCTTATGGAACCGAGATCTTAACCATTGGTATGATCGTTGAGGCTGCAGTATTCGCGCTCTCAGCTTTTGAACCGGTTGATGATGAATACGACTGGACCAAGGTGTACCCCGAATTGGCCGGTGGAGAATCCAACGGAAGAAGTACTGGCCTTATAGAACAGGAACCCGAAGGATTGTTGTCACAAAAACTGGACAATATGTTAAAAGA
>JBFYPZ010000153.1:0-5570 GCA_041303035.1 Flavobacteriaceae bacterium | reverse complement strand
TCGCTGACGATCCCCTTGGTGAGGATCTCCTCCCGCGAAACATCCTGATCGTGCAGGCCACTGTCGGCTTTGGTTGTTGGCGTGATAATGGGTTCTGGAAACCGGTCGTTCTCTTGCATTCCTTCTGGCATTTTTACACCGCACAAAAGCCTTTTTCCTGCTTTGTATTCCCTTGCCGCATGCCCTGACAAATAACCCCTGATCACCATTTCCACTTTAAATGGCTTGCACAATTTACCCACAGACACATTGGCATCCGGAGAAGTGATCAGCCAGTTTGGAACGATATCTCTTGTATTTTCCAGCATCATCAGGGCAATCTGATTCAGTATCTGCCCTTTATAAGGTATCTGTCTGGGCATGATGACATCAAAAGCAGATAAGCGGTCGGTTGCTATCATGACGAGCAATTCCTCATTGATATTGTAAACTTCCCTGACTTTTCCCTTATAAATACCTTTCTGATTCGGAAAATTAAAATTGGTGTCGTTGATGGTGTTCATGGTTTTCTGAATTATGAATTCAATTTTTGTTGTACATTTTTGCCTAAGCTTGTAATCGTTTGTCAGTTCGAGTGTCACGCCTTAGGCGTGATGTATCGAGAACTGCAGTTTCTGTTTAAAGTTTGATTCTCATAACTATTTTTAATCATTTGCCAAATAAAATTCACCTTAATTAACCAGTACATTTTAAATGTTCAATTGGATTTATTTATATTCTATGATTCATCATCCATCCTTTTAAAGGCATCCAGGATCTTACCCACCAGTTTATGCCTGATGATATCCCTGTTATCGAGCTGAACAAAGGAGATCCCTTCTATATTGCTAAGGTTTACAATGGCTTCTTTTAATCCGGAAATCTGTCTGGCAGGAAGGTCAACCTGACCCGGATCGCCGGTGATGATGAATTTTGCATTTCGTCCCATACGTGTAAGGAACATTTTCATCTGGTTATGTGTGGTATTCTGTGCCTCATCGAGTATTACAAATGCACTGTCCAAAGTTCTTCCTCGCATAAATGCCAAAGGAGCGATCTGAATGACCCCCTTCTCGAGATAGGATTGAAGTTTTTCGTAGGGAATCATATCCTGTAAAGCATCATAAAGCGGTTGCATATAGGGGTCTAACTTTTCTTTGATATCTCCCGGAAGAAAGCCCAGATTTTCACCGGATTCCACGGCAGGCCGCGTCAGGATGATCCTTCTGACTTCCCTTTCCTTCAATGCGCGTACGGCCAGTGCAACCGCAGTATAGGTTTTTCCTGAACCGGCCGGCCCGATGGCAAAGAGCATATCATTCTTTTCTATTTCGTCAACCATTTTTTGCTGGTTCACGGTTTGAGCCTTGATGAACCTGCCGCCAACGCCGTGAACAATGGTATCGGAATGCTTTTTATGGTCTTTGCTTTCTGCAGAAGTGACAATTTGCTCAATGATATTGGCATCCATTTTGTTGAACTTATGAAAATACCCGATGAGTTGGTTCAGACTCTTTTCGAATTCATCAAGCAAAGCGGGCTCTCCAAATACAAATACATGGTTCCCCCTGGCAACAAGCTTGAGTTTTGGAAAATACTTTTTGAGCTCATCAAAATTGATGTTGTTGGTACCAAAAAATTCCTTGGTGTTTAAATCGAGCAGTTCAATGGATCTTTCGTTCAATGCTTGTATTTTTGGAGCTAAATTAATCCGGAATATATGGGTTTAACCGTGTAAAATAATTAGATTTGTAAAGCAAAAATAGCACATTTAGGAAACAATATTTCTTTGTTTACGAATAAAAAAAAGCTTTTTTTTGCAAGAAGAATTTTCAATAAGATTGTTCAGTTTATGCCGCTAATCACTTTAACTACTGATTTTGGAACCAAAGACCATTTTGTCGGATCGGTAAAAGGTGCTATATACAATGAATTAAAGGATGTTGATATTGTTGATATTTCCCACCATATCACACCCTTTAGCGTGGCAGAGGCCGCATATGTGATAAAAAATGCCTACAAAAACTTCCCCGACGAGACCATCCACATCATTGGTGTTGATGCCGAACTGAGCGTTGAGAATATTCCGGTAGCCATAAGACTTGACAACCAGTATTTTATTTGCTGCGACAACGGAATCCTTTCCATGATCACTTCAGAAATAAAGCCGGAAAAGATCGTAGAGATCACCATACAAAATACACACGAAAAAATCTATTCTACCCTGGACCTTTTTATAAAAGTGTCCTGTCATTTGGGACGAGGCGGTACTTTGGAAGTTATTGGCAAACAAATAGAAAGTGTAAAAAGAATCATGGAACTGCAGCCGCAGGTGAATCCTGAAAACAACCAGATCCTGGGCAATATCATTTATATCGATAACTTCGGAAATGTGATCAGCAACATCACAAAATCCATTTTCGATGCCGTGGGAAGGGGAAGAGACTTCGAAATACTCGCAAAATCCGAATCTTTTACAAAGACCTATACCAAATACAACGATGTGGTTGATTACTCGCTACCAACAGAAAAACGCCAGGATGATGGTAAGAGTCTTGCCATTTTCAACAGTTCCAATTATTTGGAAATATCCATATACCGCAGCAATAAAAAAACCGTTGGAAGCGCTTCCAGTCTGTTGGGCCTGGAATACAGGGATACTGTAAAAGTTTTATTTAAATAAGGGTTTATGTTCATCAGAATAGTAAAAATGCATTTTAAATCAGACAGAATTTCTGACTTTTTGGCCAATTTTTCTGAGAATAAGGATAAGATCAGGGCGGCAAGAGGTTGCCTGTTTCTGGATTTGTACCAGGACAAAAATGAAAAAAGTACTTTTTTTACCTATAGCGGCTGGGAATGTGAACAGGATCTGGAGCAGTACAGGAATTCTGAACTCTTTAACAGGGTATGGTCCCAAACAAAAACCATGTTTATCGATAAACCCCAGGCCTGGAGCCTTGACCGCCTTGAATCCCTGCCTTAAACTGTCATTATGATCGCGATATTAAAAAAGGAATTGAATATGTTTTTTGCCTCGCCCATAGGCTACCTGGTGATCGGCTTGTTTTTGCTCATCAACGGACTCTTTTTGTGGGTATTTAAAGGTGATTTCAATATTTTGCATGCAGGTTTTGCTGATCTGAACAGTTTCTTTTTTATTGCTCCCTGGTTTTTTATTTTTTTGATTCCGGCCATTACCATGCGCAGCTTTTCTGATGAAATGCGTTCCGGAACCATTGAAATACTCAAAACAAAACCCATAACGGAATGGCATATCATCCTCGGCAAATACCTGGGTGCCCTGATCCTGATCTGCATAGCCCTGCTGCCCACGCTAACCTATATCTATTCCATATTTCAATTGGGGAACCCCCAGGGAAATATAGATTGGGGTACTGTGCTGGGTTCTTATATCGGACTTATTTTGCTCGGCGCTGCATTTACCTCGATCGGAATTTTTACCAGCACGCTCTCACACAACCAGATCATTGCTTTTCTTCTGGGTGTGGTGCTTTGTTATTTCGTGTATGCAGGATTTGATGCTCTCGAGGCCTTAGCCCTTGTATCACCCGGCATCATGGAATCCTTGGGCATGCGTTTGCATTTTGACAGTATCAGCCGGGGTGTTGCAGATACCCGCGATATCATTTATTTTATAAGTGTTATCCTTTTCTTCCTGCTCCTCACAAAAATAAATCTCGAACGAAAATAAACGGAGCAGCACGATGAAAAAAAGACAGATATTCTATTTAGCCGGTGGCCTTCTTGTGATTCTTGCCCTGAATCTGCTGGGTAATTTCGTTTACCACAGATTTGATTTCACGAGTGATAAAAGATATACCCTTTCTGACGATACCAAAGACCTGATCGATGGCATTGAGGAACCCCTCATAATCAAAGTGTATCTGGAAGGGGAATTTCCGGCAGAATTTAAACGGATTCAGACAGAAACCAAACAACACCTGGAAGAGCTGAGCTCTCGCAACAAAATGATAAAATTCAAATTTATCAATCCGCTTACCAAAACTACCGAACTCGTAGAAAAAGGGCTGCAGCCGAGCAAATTATCGGTACAGGAGGACGGACAGGTATCTCAGGCGATCATATTCCCCTGGGCAGTTGTAGAATATAAAAACCGATCAGAGAATGTCTCGCTGCTGAGCAGCGCACCGGCTGCTTCCCAGGAGGAGCAATTACAAAGATCCATAGAAAATCTTGAATTTGCCTTCACAGACGCCATCTATAAAGTAAGCAAGGAACAAAAGAGCAGCATTGCAGTGCTTAAGGGTAACGGGGAGCTCGAAGATATTTACCTGTTCAGCGCACTGAAAAAGATGGGAGAATATTTTCATCTGGCAGAATTTACGCTGGATTCAGTAAAGTCTGACCCGCAAAAAACACTGGATGACCTGAAAAAATTCGATCTGGCCATTATTGCCAAACCGTCCGTAAAATTCAGTGAAGATCAAAAATACGTGTTGGATCAGTACATCATGAACGGAGGTAAAACCTTGTGGCTGATAGACAATATTTATGCGGAAATGGATAGCCTTATGGCAACCGGACAGTCAATTGCCTTTAACCGTGACCTGGCTTTGACGGATCTGCTCTTTTCTTATGGCGTGCGGATAAACTACAATGTAGCAAAAGATCTTTACAGTGGTTCTGTGCGTCTTGCCACGGGAAATTCAGGAGATCAGACACAATTTCAGGATTTTCCATGGAATTATTTTCCGCTGATTTTTACGCAGTCCAACCACCCGATCAACACCAACCTCGACCCGGTATTGCTCAAATTTCCAAGTACCATAGATACCTTGCAAAATTCCATTCACAAAACGATTCTTTTACAGAGTTCTCCTTCTGCGGTGGGTATCGGCACACCAACAGAAATTGCCCTGGAAGAAATTGCGTTAAAACCCAGCAAAGAAAGCTTTACCCAGAGCGATCTGATTTTTGGGGTGTTGCTGGAAGGCAGTTTTAATTCAGCGTATAGCAACAGAACAAAGCCAGTGAGACTCAATGCCGATAAACAAACTTCAGTCACAAACCAGATGATCGTGATCTCTGACGGCGACCTAATCGCCAACGAGACCTTGCGCGGTGAGCCATTGCCACTTGACAAGGATAAATGGACTGGTAAACCTTACGGGAATCTCCAATTTCTCTTGAATGCCACCCAATATTTAACCGGCGATCAGGGCATTATGGCCCTGCGTTCAAAAACAATAAAATTGCAGTTTTTAGACAAAGAGAGGGCATATCAAGAGCAAACTTACTGGCAATGGCTGAATATCATTTTGCCCATTCTTTTGCTGCTTGTTTTCGGGTTTATTTACAATTTCATCCGCAAAAAGAAGTATGCCTGAGAACAAGGATAAAGGATAAAGGCAAAAGTAAAAAGTAAAAAAGAGTTCGAGGATCGGGGTTTAATGTTCAATTTCAATCTCAATTCTAATATCTCAAATCTGATATCTCAAATCCATTTACTTTCTTAATCTTTTGTTAAAAAAATAATCATTAATTGAATTGTTCTTACCTTAGTAAAAATTTTAACTAAAACAATTCTAAATGAAAACAAAACTATT
>JBFYPZ010000152.1:0-5583 GCA_041303035.1 Flavobacteriaceae bacterium | reverse complement strand
CCGATCTCGATTTTGGCAATTTTTGTATTACCAGAAAGGGCAACAATTGTATTGAAGAATACGACAAATACAAAGGTATGGAGCAGCTACTCCCCTTTGCCAAAGCAATGAGTGCTAAATCTAATGTGTTTGATGACCAGGGAAATGAAAGAAATATAGATTATTACAGAATTATGAAAATGGTTAAAGATTCCGGCTACCGCGGTTTTGTCGGAATTGAGTTTGAAGGAAATGAAGTTAGCGAGGAAAAGGGTATTGAACTTACAAGAGACCTGTTGATTAAAGTTGGAAAAGAGTTGGCATAAAAAATAATTAATAATTGACGTGTAACAAATAATATTAATCCATTAATCACATAATTATAAAAACCAGTAAATCATGAGTAAAAATACTAAAGGAAATCCTTTGACACGAAGAGATTTTGTAACCAGAACACTGGCAGCTACAGCCGGCTTTACCATTGTTCCATCCTTCGCTGTAAGTGGTCTGGGTCATATGGCTCCAAGTGACAAATTAAATATTGCCGGTATTGGTATTGGCGGAATGGGATTTGATAATCTCAAATCGATGCAAACAGAAAACGTCGTCGGATTGTGCGATGTGGACTGGAAATATGCCGACCGCGTTTTTAAACATTATCCGAATGCCAAAAAGTACAAGGATTTCAGAAAGATGTACGACGAAATGGGAAAATCAATTGATGCCATTGTTGTGGCAACAGCTGACCATACCCATGCCATCGTTAGTGCTGATGCAATGGTTATGGGCAAACATGTTTATGTGCAAAAACCATTAACCCATACCGTTTATGAATCCAGGCTTTTAACAAAATTGGCAGATAAGCATAAAATAGCTACCCAGATGGGTAATCAGGGTTCCTCAGGAGAAGGTGTCAGTTTGGTTTGTGAATGGATCGCTAATAACGAAATTGGCGAAATAACCCATGTTGAAGCTTTTACTGACAGGCCAATATGGCCACAGGGTCAACCCATACCCAATGCCATGACGGCTCCAAGTACTTTGGATTGGGATCTTTTTGTAGGTCCGGCCAAAATGAGGGACTACAGCGATGTGTATACCCCATGGAACTGGAGAGGCTGGTGGGATTTTGGTACCGGAGCACTCGGTGATATGGCTTGCCATATATTGCATCCAGTGTTCGTGGGATTGGAATTAGGCTATCCTACTTCGGCACAGGGCAGCTCAACCATGCTACTCACGGATTCTGCACCCAATGCAGAAAAAGTAACCCTGACCTTCCCAAAAAGAACTTCAAAAAGCAATAAAGAATTACCGGAAGTTAGGGTTGACTGGTTTGACGGTGGATTACAACCTAACAAGCCAGAGGGCTGGCCTGCAGGTAAAGACATGAATAATAATGGCGGTGGGGTAATTTTCCATGGCACCAAAGATAAGATTATTTGTGGATGTTATGGAAGAGATCCATGGTTGCTATCAGGCAGAAAGCCTTCAGCTCCTCAAACCAGAAGACGTATTACTGTATCTCATGAACAGGATTGGATCAGGGCTTGTAAAGAGAATCCAGCCAATCGTTTAGAAACTGCCTCACCGTTCTCAGAAGCGGGACCATTTAATGAAATGGTCGTAATGGGTGTACTTGCCGTTCGTCTTCAGGGCTTAAATAAAAAACTGGATTGGGATGGAAAGAATATGAAATTTACGAACATTGGCGCCAATGAGACCATCAGGATCATCAAGAAAGATAATTTCAAGATCCATGACGGCCACCCAACTTTCGCCCGTGATATGACTGATCCGATCAACGCGAATGCCTTTGCTGAAGAACTGATCAAACACAATTACAGAAATGGCTGGAAATTACCGGATATGCCGGTGTAAACCAGATATGAAATAGTATCTGTTTCTGCTTCACGGTCTTGGAATTTTAACCTTTAAAGTCAAATCATTTTAAAACCGTGAAGCCGGGCAGATTAAGTCTGTAAATGAAATTATTTCCTTACAAAAGCAATAAATTTAAAGTAAACGATCAAAAAACAAATTAAGAAAATGAGAACAAAGCACCTATTATTAACTTTTGGTTTATTCGCGCTTGTAGCGATGACAAGTTGCAATACTGAAACCAAAAAAACAGAAGAAGTTAAAACAGCAGAAATGGATACAATAGCACCTCCGCCACCACCAGCACCTTTGGTTAACGCATTGACAGAAGCAGAAAAAGCTGACGGATGGGTATTGCTTTTTGATGGCACTACCTCAACCGGCTGGAGAGGCTATAAAAAAGATCATTTTCCTACCGGCTGGCAAATTGTTGACGGAAGCATCCAGTGCAAGGCTTCCGGGCGAGGTGAAGCCGGAAACAAGGACGGTGGCGATATTATCTATGACAAACAATTTGATAATTTTACCCTAAGCCTTGAATGGAAAATCTCAGAAGGAGGTAATTCAGGTATCTTTTATTTAGGTGAAGAAAAACTGGATTATATCTGGAAAACAGCTCCTGAAATGCAGGTTCTTGACAATGAAAAACACCCTGATGCCAAACTGGGTAAAGATGGTAACCGTATGGCCGGATCTTTATATGATCTGATCCCTGCAAAACCACAAAATGCAAAACCGGTTGGTGAATGGAACCAGGTTGAGATAACGGTTTATAAAGGAACTGTAGTACATAAAATGAATGGTGTGAATGTAGTTGAGTACCATTTGTGGACTCCTGAATGGAATGCCCTCGTAGCAGGCAGTAAATTCCCTTCGCTGAATCCAAAATGGGCTGAAGTGGCCTCAAAAGGTTATTTCGGATTGCAGGATCACGGTGATGATGTATGGTTCAGGAATATTAAGATCAAAGAATTAAAATAATTCTTTGCGTTCTGAATCGGAGAGGATTGGTATGTTGCATTAAAACATACCAGTCCTTTTTTTTTAGGCCTGAAAATCATGCCTGGTCATTAATATCTTTAAGGTATTTCATAAAAATATTTAAGCAGAATAGTCGAACGAACAAGGATAAGCCATGAGAAAACTCAGAATGGGAATGATCGGCGGAGGAAGGGATTCCTTTATAGGTGATGTGCACAGAAAAGCGGCAGGCCTTGATGGAATGATCGAGCTGGTTTGTGGTGCCTTCAGCAGTTCTGAAGCCAAATCGGCAGCTTCGGGCAGGGATCTTTTTTTACCTGATACCCGCTGTTACGGCAATT
This sequence comes from Flavobacteriaceae bacterium, assembly GCA_041303035.1. Taxonomy (GTDB): domain Bacteria; phylum Bacteroidota; class Bacteroidia; order Flavobacteriales; family Flavobacteriaceae; genus Namhaeicola. Next base: position 2,401 of record JBFYPZ010000152.1, on the reverse strand, counting down.
TTGAGGAAATGATCCGCAAAGAAAAAGCATTGCCTCCCGGTGGAAGGATGGATTTTGTATCGATTGTAACTCCCAATAACATGCATTTTGCTCCGGCTAAAATGGCTCTTGAAAATGGTTTTCATGTGGTTTGTGATAAACCCATGACCATGAACCTAAAAGAAGCTGAAGAGCTGGAACAACTGGTAGCAACTAGCGGTTTGTTATTTGCCTTAACCCATAATTATCCCGGTAGTCCTATGGTTAAACAAGCCCGGGCTATGGTTAAAAACGGAGAATTGGGAACCATACGAAAGGTTCAGGTTCATTACCTGCAGGGCTGGCTCGCTACACCTGTTGAAAAGTCGGGTCAAAAACAGGCTTTGTGGCGCGTTGATCCGGCCCAATCCGGACTTGGTGGTGCCCTGGGGGATATCGCAACACATGCTGAAAATCTTGTGGAATACATTACCGGATCTAAAATAACAGAACTGGCCGCCGACTTGAATAGATTCGGCGAGGGCCGTTTACTGGACGATGACGGTAACATTTTATTCAGAATGGAGCATGGCGCAAGAGGAAGTCTCTCCTTCTCTCAAATAGCTGTTGGGGAAGAGAATAATTTGTCTATACGGGTTTACGGAGAAAAAGGGAGTCTGGAATGGCAGCAGGAAAATCCAAATCAACTGATTACACGCTGGCTTGATAAACCAAAAATGATCTTTACGCCCCGAGGTAACCAACTCTATCCTGAAGCAATTGCAGCCTCAAGAATTCCTGCCGGCCATCCCGAAGGATATCTGGAAGCCTTTGCTACGGTATATAAAAACTTTGCCCTGCACCTGCTTGCTCTTGAAAATGGATTGAAAATAGAAGATCCGGATTATCCCGGTGTAAAAGACGGGGTCCGCGGAATAAAATTTATTCAGGCCGCTGTTTTATCCAATGAAAAAAATGCAGCCTGGGTCAAAGTCTAAAAACCTAAATACAGTACTCAATACTCAATACTCAATACTCAATACTAATATCTCATATCTAATTTCATGAAAATATCCGGCAAATTGATTCTTTACTTGCTCCTGGCCTTTGCACTCGGTTTTTTTGGCTTTAAATTTATTTTTCAGCTCTTTAAAAGTGATGATACGGAAATTGAAACCAGGATTACCAATAAAACTTTAGCAGAACATCAGGGCCTTGAACTTATCTTTGATGGGAAAACATTTGCGGGCTGGCGCGGTTACGGCCTTGAAAAGGTACCTGAAGAATGGAAAGTTGAAGATGGAGCTCTCGTCTTTTACCCAAACCCTGATCATCGTTCGGGCCTGAATAACCTCATCACAGAAAAAGAATATACCAGTTTTATACTCTCTCTCGAATGGAAGATCTCGGAAGGCGGTAACAGCGGAATTTTCTGGGGAATTAAGGAAGATACAGCCTATGCAGTTCCATACCTGACTGCTCCTGAATTGCAGATCCTGGATAATGAAAACCATCCCGATGCCCAAAATAAAACACACAGGGCGGGTGCGGTATTTGATATTTCCCCTCCGAAAGAGGATACAGCGAAAAAAGCGGGAGAATGGAATGCCACAGTTCTGGAAATAAATCACCATACCAACCAGGGAAAAATATGGATAAATGGTATACTGATCAATGAATTTCCCTTAAGCGGACCGGAATGGGATGCCCTGATAGCCAATACAAAATTTAAGAACTGGCAGGGATTCGGCAAATTTAAAACCGGCAGGATCGGCCTTCAGGATCACGGAAACAAGGTTTCCTTTAAAAACATAAGAATTAAAGCCTTATAGGTATCTTTCTTTAATGATCCTTTCGTGGTGGATGGCATGACCAGCCAAAATAAAGCCTATCGCCCTTACAGATATTTCACTGTTACTTGCCATACCGGTCTTGCTCCAATCATCGGCATCAAAGCTTCTGAATAAAGAAAGGGTGGCATGGCGAACTGCTTTAAATTCTTCTGTCAGTTCCTGTAGTGTACGCATATTGGCCTTACTATTTCTCGCAAAATCGTTTTCATCAAAACCCGGAAGGTTGGTCTTGTCATTTCTGGCAATGCGCAGGGCACGGTAACTAAAGATCCTTTCAGTATCTATAAGATGCAGCAAAATTTCACGGATTGTCCACTTTTGTTCTGCATAGGCATAGAGTTCCTTTTGGGCCGGGATACCTTTGAAAAAGTCGCATGTGTCTTTTAATCCCAGTTCAAGTAAAGGAACGATATCCAGGTTTCTGGCCACCGCAGGTTCAATGTAAATTGCAAAATAGGGCTTAAATTCATTGGGTGAAAACCTTTTCATGGTGTTATATTTTGAATCAGACTAACAGTTTATAAGATTGCTGAGCGATTTCCAGTTCTTCATTGGTTGGGACGATCATGATCTTTACCCTGGCTCCATCT
>JBFYPZ010000151.1:0-5587 GCA_041303035.1 Flavobacteriaceae bacterium | reverse complement strand
TGCATCCGTAAGACCATCGAGAAACAGATAAGATTCCGCTTTGATACATAAAATCTCTGAATCGGGCTTGTCCAGGATTGTTTTCAGGTGCGGATGCCTTGTCAACAATTTTTCTTTTATGGTTTGTCTTTTGGTGTCATGAAAAGAAATGATTTCGCATTTACCGGAGACCGTTAGAGCCTGGGCTTTGGTCCGGGGAATTGTGTCGCGCGAATCGATCAGAAGACTCACGCTGGGATTTTTTTCAATGTTGGAATATTTCTTAGTCAATTTCGATGTGGTCATGTAAAACTCAATACCGTTTTCATCGACAGCATAAGCCATAAGGGAGCAATAGGGATCTTTTTCCGAAACAGTGGCCAAAACACATATATCCTTTTCCCTTGCCAGAGCTTTTATCTTTTCAATCATATTTTTCATCTCCTAAATATTAAAAAATGTTATCGTTTGATTTATACACGGCCGTTTCGACTTTTTTTGACGCGGAACACGCACCTTTATTCAATAATTTATTTTCAAAGGCTCTTATATCACAAAAATCATCGGAGGATAATTAATGATGACTGATATCCAAAAACTTGTCAGAAGCCAAAAGAGGTTTTTTAACAAAGGTAAAACCAAAAATATCAGGTTTCCGATTGACACAATTATCAGTTTTAGAAAAGGCAGTCATTAAAAATGAAGCAAAAATTATATCCGCTTTAAAAAGCGATCTGGGCAAATCAGTCTATGAATCTTTTATGGCGGAAGTGGGGTTTGTGGTAGATGAAATACGGCTAATAAAAAAGCATTTGAAAGCATGGTCCAGACCTCGCAGTGTTTGGACGCCCCTGAAATTTTTACCTTCCTTTAGCCGTATTTATCCTGAGCCTTATGGTGTATGCCTGATTTTATCCCCATGGAATTATCCCGTCCAATTAACCCTGTCACCTTTAATCGGTGCCATGTCTGCGGGAAACTGTGCGATAATTAAACCATCGGAACATTCTCCGGCAACTTCCCTGGTGTTGGAAAATATGTTCAAAAATTATTTTCCCGACAATTACATTGCCGTGGTACAGGGTGGTGTTGATTTAAGTACTGCTTTACTTAAAGAAAAATTTGACTATATTTTTTTTACCGGAAGCCCTGATGCAGGCAGAATAGTGATGACTGCCGCAGCTGAAAACCTCGTCCCGGTCACCCTGGAACTTGGCGGAAAATCTCCTTGTATCGTGGATGATAATGTGAATATCGGCTTAGCCGCCAAAAGAATCGTGTCAGGCAAATTCTTAAATGCCGGGCAAACCTGCGTGGCTCCTGATTATCTCATGGTACACAAGTCAGTCAAAAATGATCTTGTTTACGCGATGATCATGAACATAGAAAAATTTTACGGAAACGATCCGCACAAAAGCCCGGACTATGGAAGAATAATCAATCAGAGGCATTTTGATCGCTTGACCCGTCTTCTTGGAACAGGCAAAATCATACTTGGAGGCGTTACGAACCGCGACGATCTTTACATGGCCCCTACTCTTATGGAAAATGTCCCCCCTAATGCTTCGTCCATGCGGGAAGAAATTTTTGGTCCTATTCTTCCAATATTTGAGTTTGAAAACCTCGATGAAGTGATCAATCAAATAAATGATAGACCCAGACCACTTGCCCTTTATTTTTTTTCCAGGGATAAACAAAATCAGGAGAAAATATTAAAGCATATTTCTTTTGGAGGAGGATGCATTAATGACACGGTGCTTCATGTGGCAAATCCGCACCTTCCCTTTGGCGGCGTCGGCAATAGCGGTATTGGAAACTACCACGGAAAAGCGGGATTTGAAACCTTTTCTCACCGAAAAAGTGTTCTCAGCCGGCCATTCTGCTCAGACATACCCCTGCGATTTCCACCATACAAGGGAAAATTGAAGTTTCTGAAAACCGTCTTCAAATTGCCTTTTTTGCGCTGATCGTTTCATCGTTCAATACTGATGAACTCGTCATAATCGGTTTAATTAATAATTGCCTTTTTTTATTTATTTTAGATCTTTATTTCAATAAGACTTTCGTGTATAAGTAACCAATTTGTTCGATGAAAATTGCTAAAAATTTGCCAAAAGAAGCTTTTGGTATTATTGTTTCAGATTAAATAAAATTTTAACGGCATAAAACATTAAGACGTATTTTTAACAAAAAAACAGGAAATCTATGAATAACTTCAGTCGAGTGCAGTTTGAACAACCTGATTTGGACAAACTTTCACGCAGTTTTACGGTAGTCGATCTTCATTTTCACACAAATCATTCGGATGGTTTAAACAGCGTAAAAGCTGTTGCCGAAAGAGCTCGGGAGCTCGGCATCGGCGTTGCGATTACAGATCATAACGAAATTCAGGGCGCGGTTGAGATTGCAGCAGAAAAAGATCTTCTCACCATTCCGGGTATCGAGATCACATCCGCCGAAGGGACACATCTTCTGGTTTATTTTTATAGTATTGCGGGGCTTAAAAAGTTCTATAAAAATGATCTTAAACCATACATGGGTCATGATGTGATGAGTTCCACGGAACTGACGATGGAAGAGATTATCCAACGGGCTCGAAAATATAACTCTCTGGTAGTTTTTCCTCATCCATACAGCGCCATGTACACAGGAGTATGTAACCATCAGTTCTCAACGGAACGACTCGAAACACTTCTTCAAATGTGTGACGGAATCGAAGCCATTAATTCCGAGAATTTAAAAAAATGGAACCTGAAGTCAGCTTTGTTAGGCTTTAACCTAAATAAAGCCCTAACCGGCGGAAGTGACGGCCACACCCTTTATCACATGGGCAGGGTAGTCACTTATTCGGATTGTATGCCGACTCGAACAGCCTTTCTGGATGCCATCAAAGAAAAGCAAACGAAAGTGATCGGAAAAGAAATCAGTATTCTTCGGAAGGTAACATCCAACGGAGTCAAATTGAAAACCAGTCTTCGTAACTGTCCGGATCTTGTTGAAAAAAATATCAAATACGGGTGTAAAGTGATCAATTTGAAATCCCGGCTTCTGAAGGAAAGTGTGATCCGCCGGTTTAATGGAAAAAACCGTGATGAAGAAATCATCTTTCATTCCATTATACCGAGTTATCACATAAATAGCTAAAGATAAGGCGAAAAAATCCAGGCAAAAGCGTCCCGGAGTTTAATTGCAAGGTTACGCTGGTCGAGGTCTGTTAAGGTTATTTCTCCAGACCGTTTGATACAGTTTCTGATATGAGAGGAAACTTTATGGGCAAAAGTCACATCGAAAATTTCAATATTCAGTTCAAAGTTGAGCCTTAAACTTCTTGGATCAAAATTGACAGATCCGATCTGTGTATAATAATCATCGACCACAAGCAGCTTGGAATGTACAAAAGGCGGCGGTTGAAAATATATTCTCACACCCCATTGGGTGAGTTTCCATAAAAAATTGCTTGCAGCCCACTTCATAAAGGGGAGATTATTTTTGGCAGGTAAAATTATGTTAACCTCTACACCACGAAGGGCTGCGATTTGAAGTGCACCGACAATTTCTCGGGATGGTAAAAAATATGGGGTCATTATTAATACTGACTTGCGAGCTGATGAAATGGCCCCGGCCAGAATAAATGTAAGTTTTTCAGGATCTTCGTTAGGGCCATCGATAATGGTCCGGCAAATTGCACTACCTTCTTTTTCATGGGGTCCCGCCGTGAGATTTGTGTATTCTCCGGTAACAAATCCCCAATCCTCCATAAAGGCCTTTTCCATTTGAGACACTACCGGACCTTTGATTCTGAAATGTGTATCGATAACACGGGCGGGGTTTTGAAGGTTATCGGCCAAATGGCGATCTCCGATATTCATTCCTCCCGTAAATCCTACACGACCATCGGTAATAAGCAGTTTTCTGTGATTTCTAAGATTGATATGAAACTCGGGTGGTTTGATTTTTGGAGGAATAAAGCGGGCTGTATTCACCCCCCGTTTATTTAAAAGGGTCCCTGCCCGAGGAATCGAATACAGCTCCCCTACCCCATCGATAAGTATTCGAACGTCCACACCACGGTCTTTTGCCTGGGTCAGAGCGTCGATGAATTTTCTTCCGGATCTGTTGGTTTCAAAAATATATGTGACTAAATAAATAGACTCTTTGGCATTTTGGATTGCCTCCAACATGGCCGGAAAAACTTCCTCGCCATTATGGAGAATTTCAATCTGATTTCCTGACAGTAAGGGAAGTTTAGTCACCGCATCGGAAATTCTTGCGATGTCTCGATAGGCTGTTGTAACATTAGTACTTTTAATAACGTTTTGATAATCTTCCGGAAACCTTCCGAAACCCTCATATAAGCGAAAAGTTGATCGCAATCCTAATTTTTTTGCTCTCACTCGAACCCGGTTGATCCCGAATACAAAGTAAAATAACGGGCCAAGAAGCGGAAAAAAAATACAAATAAAAACCCAACCCCAAGCGGATCTGGGATCATTTTTATTTAGCAGCACATGCCCCGCAGCGATAAACCCAAGAGTCATATGGAGTGCACCGATACTCCAGCTTAAAAATTCCATGGAGTGATATCTCTATTCATATTTTTCACAAGCAAAAAACCACTTGATTATTTTTCCTAATCTGAGTGATTTCTTCAGTTATTCGGCGTCATGCCGACAAAAAAAATCCATTAAAGAAAGAGCACCAGGCCGGATAAGGTTTTCACCGGCATGACAAGAAAAGTTTGTCGATATAAAATCACTCAATAGAGGTGTTTTCTTAAACAGCGTCGTCTATAAATATTTTATTTTAATTATCTATGATCGCTTTTTTAAAAGTATCCGCATGAAAAAATTCATCATGGCAGCGGAAATATCCAAAGTCAAATCAAACCAATCGCGGCTATGCCTTTTTAGGGATACTTCTGCTTCATCGGCCTGACCTGATAATTCCTCAAGGCTTTCAGGCTTTTTTTCGACAGCTTGCTGTTCTTGTTCATCAAGGGATTTAATCGGCAGTTCTTTTTCCAACGTCTCAGGTATTTGAACTAAAACCTTTTCCTCAACAGTTTCTTCCGCTTCAGGCTCAGGTTCTTCTACAACAGCAGACTCCTCCAAGATTTCTTCTGCTTCAGCCTCAGGTCCTTCTCCAACAGCAGGCTCCTCTAAGATTTCTTCTGCCCCAGCCTCAGGTCCTTCTCCAACACCAGGTTCCTCCAAGATTTCCTCAACCTCGGAGACTGCCGCCATAACTACGGAAGATAAAATCTCGGGTTCAATATCATCTGACTGGCCCTTATCAACGGTTTTAAATGCATTGTGCCAAACATTGAAAAGCTGAAGTTCAAGTGCAGATCTAATTTCATGACGAAAATTTTCCAGATTGTACAAAGCGTTTTTAACCGAGGTGGAGAAAATAGCGTTAGCTATTATCTTGACATCAAAAATTTCTTGTAATGTTTTTTCAACATTTTCTTTTGAAGCCTGGATCAACCCGGAATTTTCGCCATAAACACCAATAATATCTTTCATTCTTTTGATACAAACAGTTTTTATATCGCTGCTTATCATTTTATTTCCCCTTTCATTTACTTCTTGAAAACCAATTATTTTTT
>JBFYPZ010000150.1:0-5647 GCA_041303035.1 Flavobacteriaceae bacterium | reverse complement strand
AACGATCAGTGCTTTCAATTCCTCGTCCTCAAGTATTGTATCCTCAGGAAGGTCTTCTCTCACCTTTTTTCTTTCAATCAGCAAAAGCGAATAATCCAGCAGTACAACCCCATTGTTCACAACTATTCCGGCCAGAGAAATAATCCCTACCATTGTCATCATGATCACAAAGGGCTGCCCAGTAATGACCAGACCACCAAATACGCCAATAAAGCTCAAAAATACCGCAAACATAATGATAGCGGGTTCAGAGATTGAGTTAAACTGAAAAATCAGGATAAAAAAGATGAGTCCCAGTCCGATGAAAAAGGCACCCATCAAAAAGTTCATTTGTTTGTTTTGTTCTTCGATTTGCCCTGTATAATCTATCTTGATATTTTTGGGAAGACCCTCAAAGGATTTCATTTCATTTTGTATCTGTTTTACAGCTGAGGCCGCGTCCGTATATCCCGGTGACAGGGCAGAGTAAAGCGTAACAACCCGGGTTGTATTTTTGTGCTTTATGGAACTGAACCCGGAACTGTTGCTTTGTTTTGCCATTGCACTTACAGGTATTTCACGGATTTGTCCGGATGCCATATCCCTGAAAGTTACATTTTGGTTAAAAATAGCGCCTGGATTATACCGTTCATTTTTATCGAATCTGACATAGATGTCATAGCTTTCTCCATCTTCTTTATAAACACCTGCCTTGCTGCCGAAAACCGAATTTCTCAATTGCTGTCCAACCTGACCTGAACTTACACCCAATTCTCCTGCTTTTTCCCGGTCGACAATAACCTGCATACTGGGTTTGTCTTTGTTCACATCAATTTTTAGTTCATCAATAGCAGCTATATTCTTCGTATTGAGAAAATCACGCATTTTTTCAGCAGTGACAATCAGTTCGAGGTAATCGTTTCCGGCAATTTCAATATTTATCGGAGGTCCGACAGGGGGTCCGTTGGCATCTTTCTCCACAGAGATCAGTACGCCCGGATAAATACCCACCAATGCTGTCTGTACTTTCTGGCGCAGCAATTCACTATCTCTCCCGCGGCGGTATTTATATTCCCTGATCGATACAGTTACTTTGGACTTGTGAGGCATTTCTGTTACGAGGCCTGCATCTGTCATTGGGTTTCCGGCACCTTCCCCCACTTGTGAAACTGCACTTTCCACCATAAAATTATATTCGCCGTCCTTGTATTCGGCATCATCCAATACAGCATAGATCTTCTTTTCAATTTCTCTGGTAATCTTGTCGGTTTTTTCTATATCTGTTCCTTCAGGATATTCAATATACACAATGATCTGATTGGGTTTGTTGTCCGGGAAAAACTCTACTTTAGTTCTTTGGGATCCCAGCGACATCCCAAAGGCCATGAAGGAGGCGATGAGCAATAAAAAAATGAACCCTGTCAATATATAAGGCATCCTTCCGGTTAAAGCTTTGCGCAACTGTTTTTCATAAAAGTTCTCAAATTTTGTCAGACTGTTCTCCTGAAAATGGGCGGCCATTTTTTTTATGAACAAATGGTAAACCCATAGCAAAATCGCTGTAAAGACCATAATTGTTCCCAGAGCCCTGAATGGCCCTCCAAACAGGATGATCAGCAAGCCAACGGCCGAAAGGATAGAAGTGAGGAGTATGAGTTTTTTACGGGGAATGTGTGAATCCTCCAGGGTCATAAATTGTGATATCTGCACCGAGTTAAAAAAGATGGCAACAAACAGGGATGATCCCAATACTACTGATAGAGTAATGGGTAGTATGACCATAAATTCACCCATAATTCCCGGCCATAAACCAAGCGGTATAAATGCGGCCACTGTTGTGGCAGTTGAAATGATTATGGGATAGGCAATCTCTCCGATCCCTTTTTTTGCCGCCTCAATTCGCGGCAGACCTTCCTCTTCCATCAGCCTGTAAATATTTTCTACAACTACGATCCCATTATCAACAAGCATTCCCAGACCCATGATCAGTCCAAAAAGAATCATGGTGTTCAGCGTATAACCCAGAGCATTCAGGATTGTTAAGGACAGGAACATTGACAAGGGTATGGCAAAGCCCACAAAAAGGGCATTTTTAAACCCAAGGAAGAACATCAAAACGGTAACTACCAAAATAATTCCAAAGATGATATTGTTTAGAAGATCATCTACCTGGCCTATGGTTACGGATGACTGGTCATTGGCAGTATGTACACTCAGATCCACCGGAAAAACATTTTTTCTGGCCTCTGCTATAATGGCATCAATCTTTTCTGTGGCCTCCACCATGTTCTTGCCGGCTCGTTTTTTAACATCGAGCATGACCACAGGTTTTCCAAATTCCCTGGCATAGGTCGTCTTGTCCTTGTCTCTGAAGGTTACCGTAGCCACATCTTTGAGGTAAACAGGATCGTTATTTTCTGATTTTATAACAAAGTTTTTGAGGTTTTCGGGCTTGTCGATCTCCCCCAAAATTCTGATGGTCCTTCTTTGTCCGCTCGCGATGATGTTTCCGGCCGACATGGTAACATTACCGTTGTTGATCGCACTGATAATATCGTCAAAACTTACTGCCGCTGCCATCATTTTGTATATATCAACAGCAACTTCTACTTCTTTTTCCTGAGCCCCCCGTATATCGGCTTTTTTAATTTCGGGTAAGTTTTCTATTTCATCCTGCAGGTATTCGGCGTATTCTTTTAATTTATCAACCGGATAATCTCCTGAGATATTGATATTTAAAATGGGCATTTCTTCTGAAATACTGAGAGAGAATGCCGAAGGCTCAACCTTGGCACCATTAAAAGTAGGCCAGTCTTCATTGCTTTTTTCGGTATCAATTTCATCTTTTACTTTTTGTAAGGCGTTTTCTACCAAGATATCCTCGTCAAATTCAACAATGATCATAGAAACATCTTCCTGAGAAGTTGAGGTTACCTTTACAACATTGCTTACAGTTTTTAATTTGTCTTCAAGCGGATCTGTTATCAGCTTTTCTATATCTTCCGCTGTATTCCCTGGAAATACTGAACTTACGTAGATCTTTGTTTCCTTGACTTCTGGAAAACTCTCGCGCGGCATATTGAAATAGGCAAGAATCCCCGTTACAAACACCAAAAAAATGAGGACATAAATGGTAGTGCTGTTGTGTATAGCCCATGAGGACAACCCGAATTCTTTATCTATACTATTTTTCTCGTATGTCATATGCTTAATTAATGATTTTTACAATTTGCCCCTCTCGTATACTTCTGGCACCTTCTTCAATTATCTCGGCTCCATCTTCTATGCCACTCAGTACCTCGATCAGATCTCCCTGCATTTTTCCGGTTGTTATGATGGCTTTCTCAGTCTGAATCTCATTGTTTTCGGTTTTGTTTGTTACGATGAAGACATATTGTTGTCCGCTTGCATTTTCTGAAATGATACCCTGAGGGATCAGTATGGCTGCATTATTTTTATAGTCATTGATCCGGATCTTTGCAGTCATGTTGGGTTTGATGTTTTCGTCTTTATTCGGGACAGAAACTTCAACCTTAAAGGTCCTGTTTGCGGGGTTTATAAAATTACCTGCCTGGCTTATATTTGCATCCATCGTTTTATTGAGGACAGGAAATTCAACTTCCACCGTTTTATTTTTGGTGATATCCTTTACATAGGTTTCTGGCACATCAGCTTCAATATACATGTTGTTCAGATTGACGATACGAATGATGGGCGACTGCCCCGGACTAACAACACTTCCTTCATCAGTCATAATATCGTCGATCACTCCGGAAAAAGGAGCCTTGATCCGTGTTTTGTCAAGTTGAATTTTTAGTTGTTTAACTGCTTTATTTTGAGCCTCATAATTTGATTTTGCCTGAAGATAGGCCATTTCACTTCCTATTTTCTGATCCCAAAGCCGCTTTTGTCTCTCAAAAGTGGTCTGAGCCAGACCGGCCTGAATTTCAAGTTGCGAGACTTGTTGCTCCAGCCCGCCGTCATCAATGCTGGCCAGTAACTGACCCTTATTGACCTTTTGGCCTTTTTTGACATAGATGTCAATGAGGATTCCGGGTAATTCCGGATAGATGATAATGTTTTCTTTTGTCTTCACACTGCCCTGTAGCTCAACAAAATGGTTGAAAACCTCTGATTTGGCGGTCAGTGTGGTTACAAGGGGGATGTTCGCTGTAGTATCCAGTTCATGAATCGCCTGATCCAATTGTTTTATCTGATCCGAAAGGGCGTTGTATTCATTCTCAAGGGATAACCTTTTCTCGCGTATTTTTTTAAGATCCTTAGAGGCCAGAACGGTTTCAATATTGGATTCATCACTACTACCACAAGAGCTCAAAATAAGGACTAAACAAGCTGTTATTATTTTTTTCATAAGGGTTCTCTTTTTTTATTCTTAATATCCTGAAAAATTATTGAGTGCATTTTCCAGTGCTACTTTTGACTGAATGATATTCAGGATCGATTGTAAATAATTCTGCTGACTGTTAAATAATTGATTTTGTGAATTGGTCAGATTAAAGCTCGAACTCAATCCTTCAAAGAACTTTATTTGTTCTTTCCTGGCAATGCTTTCTGCCAGAACGAGGTTTTCCTTTGAGGTCTGGTAATGATCAAGAGCAAACTGATACTTGTTTCGGGCTGTGTCTACCTGCAATTTTAGTTTTTGAGAAGTCTCATCCAGTGTGATCTGTGACTGCATCAGTCCAATCTTCGCCTGTTGTGTTCGCGCACTCCTGCCCATACTGCTAAAAATAGGAATCTTTAGATTGACTCCAAAGAGCGAGGAATCAAACCATTCCCCGTTATTTTCAAAAAAAATGTTATTGTCGTTGTTGGCAAAAACAGAATAGTTGAGAAAGGCATTCAAAGAGGGCAGCGATCTGCTTTTCTCATATTTTACCATCAATTCGTTTGTTGTAACTACATTGTCTGCAATCATGTAGTCGATATGGTTTTTCAGATCAAAATCCCGGGACAGCAGGGCGAGGTCTGAGCTTTTCAAGCCGATGTTTTCTATGGAATCCAAAAATTGTACCTCAGAATCGATGGGTATACCCAGGCTCATGTTGAACATTTGTTCAGCAATGGACTCCAGGCGTATGGCTTTATTCAGTTCATTTTCAATATTTGACAACGTAATCTGTTGTTGCTCAACATCTTGTTCCTCAGTCATGCCATTCTGAAAGATAATTTTGGTTTCGTCAAGATTTTTTTGCAGTAAGGCCCGGTTGTTGTCAAGAATCCGGATATTTTCTTTAGAGATCAAAACCTGGCCATAGGCGTTTATTACCGCCTCCCTTACGGTTTGGTTGGTTTTGTCTTTTGACAGGGAGGAAATTTTAAGATATGTTTCTGCAGCTTGTAAACCAATGAGATAGGAGCCGTCAAAAAGCAATTGATTCAGGGTAACAGTACCTGTAAGATTCTGCTTCGTGCCAAAAACGACCTCTTCAAATTCGCCGGGAGGCCCTCCAAAAATTTCACTGGGGATCAGGGTAACGCCCTGTTTCAGGAAATTGGAATAAGTTCCGTCTGCATCAATCTGAGGTAAACCTATGGCTGTTGTTTCCCATTTCTTTTTTTCGGCAGCGTCGATGTCCAAATCTGCGAGACGGATAGCATAACTATTGGTCATGGCATAATTAATTGCATCCTCTAATGTAAAGGC
>JBFYPZ010000149.1:0-5652 GCA_041303035.1 Flavobacteriaceae bacterium | reverse complement strand
CCGCCTTTGTTCACTTTCATCTGATCGGTATATTCCCCGAGATACAGGTGGACAACTTCAGTTACCGCACCCGGTGACATATAGGCATGCATCACCTTTTCGACCGCATCAATCCGAAAACCGGTCTCTTCAAATACTTCTTTTATGATACAGGTATCGGGATCATTGTCATCCAGTAAACCAGCACAGGTTTCTATAAGCATTCCTGACTCGTTGCCATTCAGAAAACTGGGCATTCTGAATTGCCTGATCAGCACAACGGTATCTTTATCATTGTTGTACAACAAGATAGCTGCTCCGTTCCCCCGGTCATAACTCTCCCGTATCTGCTGAATCCAGATCCCGTCTTTGCGGCGGTAGTCAAATATTACCTTATACAGGGTATACCAGTTATCCGATAATATTTTTTTTTCTATATTTTTTATTTGCGGTTTTAGGCTGAACATAAGGCGCTTTTATCGCACAAGTTTTTTGTATTTGATCCTTTTGGGAACCAGATCTCCGCCCAGTCGTTTCTTTTTATTTTCCTCGTACTCAGAAAAACTGCCTTCGAAATAATACACCTGGGAATCACCTTCAAATGCCAGAATATGTGTACAGATCCTATCCAGAAACCACCTGTCGTGAGAGATGATCACGGCACAACCGGCAAAATTTTCCAGACCTTCCTCAAGGGCCCGCAGCGTATTGACATCCAGGTCATTGGTAGGCTCATCGAGGAGCAGCACATTTCCCTCTTCCCGCAGGGTCATAGCCAGATGTAACCTGTTTCTTTCCCCGCCTGACAGGGCGCTCACCTTTTTATTCTGATCCGAACCGCTAAAATTAAACCTGCCCAGATAGGCTCTTGAATTGATCTCCCTGCCGCCCATTAAAATAAGGTCCTGGCCCTGGGCAAAATTTTCCCAAATCGATTTATCCGGTTCTATGTTGGAATGCTGCTGGTCGACATATGCGATCCTGGCCGTATCACCAACTACAAAATCACCTTTATCCGGGGCGATCTCACCCATGATCATCTTGAATATGGTTGTCTTACCTGCGCCATTCGGTCCAATAACACCTACAATTCCGTTTGGAGGCAGGTTGAAGTTCAGATCCTCGTACAGGAGTTTATCTCCAAAAGCTTTGGCCACGCCCCTGGCATTGATCACATTTGTGCCCAGTCTGGGTCCGTTGGGAATATATAATTCCAGCTTTTCTTCTTTTTGTTTTTGATCTTCATTGATCAGTTTGTCGTAATTTTCCAGACGCGCTTTTGATTTGGCATGCCGGCCTTTAGGAGCCATCCGAACCCATTCCAGCTCATTCTGAAGTGTCTTCTGTCTTTTCGAAGCCACTTTCTCCTCCAAAGCGAGGCGGTTTGATTTCTGTTCAAGCCAGGAAGAATAATTTCCCTTGAATGGTATACCTTCTCCGCGGTCCAGCTCCAGGATCCAGCCTGCCACATTATCCAAAAAGTAACGGTCGTGGGTTACGGCAATTACCGTTCCCTGATACTGAGCGAGATGGTGTTCCAGCCACTGTACTGATTCGGCATCGAGGTGGTTGGTCGGTTCATCCAGCAACAGCACGTCCGGTTGTTTCAGGAGTATCCTGCACATGGCCACACGTCTCTTTTCACCACCTGAAAGATTTTTGATCAGCGCATCGCCGTCCGGTGTTCTGAGTGCATCCATGGCAATTTCCAGCTGGGTATCCAGTTCCCAGGCATTGAGCGAATCTATTTTATCCTGTAGTTCAGCCTGTTTGGCCATAAGTTTATCCATCTTATCCTGATTCGAATACACTTCTTCCAAACCGAACATATCATTGATTTTGTGGTATTCATCGAGTATGGCAACCGTTCCTGCTACTCCTTCTTTTACAATTTCGAGTACGGTTTTGTTTTCGTCCAGTATGGGTTCCTGAGGCAGGTAATCCACCGTATAATTTGGCGAGAACACAACATGTCCTTCATGGTTTTTGTCAATACCGGCAATGATCTTTAAAAGTGTTGATTTACCTGAGCCATTCAAACCGAGTATCCCGATCTTCGCTCCGTAAAAAAAACTCAGATAAATATTTTTCAACACCGGTTTGTTCGCTCCGGGATAGGTTTTGGTCACACCGCTCATCGAGAAAATGACCTTCTTATCGTCAGACATATTTTATAGATTTTTATTATGGCAAAGATAAAATAATTCAGCGGCCTATTTCACAAAGTTTGACTTAGCCTCCAAAAAAAATCCCGCTTTTTAGCGGGATAGGGATCAATAATTTAATTTATTGAGGTATTTTAATTTTCGCTGCCAAAGTTTCAATTCTTCGTTGTTGCTTTGAATATGCTTCATAACATTCTGCACCAGAGGATTCGATTCGGTAGCATTGGTAATAAAGCCAACATTGTTTTCCAGCTGCTTGACTTCTTTGATCAGTTCATCACATTTTTTTCTGATAAAATGATGTTCAGACTCAATTTTTCGCGTATCCTTCTTTTCCAGATAGGAGTCAATATTGTTCTTAAACTTCAGGAAGGCAGATTCGTCTTCATCAATATCGAGTTTTTTATAAGCGGAATCCAGTGCCTTGTTAAATTTGGCCTCCAGATGCCCCATATTTTCAGGCAGTGTGCCCAGGCTTCTCCATTCCTCGACAAAACTGTTCAGTTTATCGAGATCCAGATGTTCATCCTGCTTGATGCCTTCTTTAAACTGACCTAATAATTCTTTTTTCTGATCAAATTTATCTGTCTGCGTTTTCTGGGTTCCCTCCTGCTTCTGGTGTACCCGCTCAAAGAAATGATTACAGGCCTCTTTGAATCTGTTCCATATCCTGTCTGAATCTTTTTTGGGCACATGGCCAATTTTTTTCCAGTCAGCTTGAATTTTTTTGTAGATCTCGGTTACAGTCGCCACATCTTCACTGTCTTTCAGTGCTTCGGCCTGCTCCACCAGGATCATCTTCTTTTTTAGATTATCAAGCTGTTCATTTTTAACAGACTTAAAAAATTCATTTTTACCCTTGTTAAAATCCCGTGTGGCATTTTTAAAGGAAGTCCAGATCTCTTCATTTTTTTCCCTTGTAACCCTGCCAATGGCGAGGAATTCCTTGTGGTATTCCTCAATCTTTTTAATGGCATCCTGCCAGGCATTATGGGATTTGAGTTTGCCGGTATCGATTTGTTTTATCTTCTCGATGACCGCGTTTTTTAAGGCAATATTTTCTTCAAAAACATGGTCTATTTCTTTTTGAAGGCCATGTCTCTTTTCATGTATCAGTTTGGTTGCTTCGCTAAACCTGTGCCATACCTCTTCTCTGAATTCTCTTGCAACAGGACCGACCTCTTCCTTCCAAAGCCTGTGAAGAACCTGCAGTTCCCTGAAAGCTTTTTCAACATCCTGCGATACCGCCAGTGCTTCCGCCTTCTCAGCTAGTTTGATCTTCTCGTCCAGGTTATGCTTAAAATCGAGGTCCTTGTATTCATTGCTGAGATGCAGTAAGTCATAGAACCTTTCTACATGGTGCTGGTAGGTCTGCCAAATATCATTGTCATTGGCTGTCGGAACCGGGCCAACGCGTCTCCACTCCGACTGAAGGTCTTTAAATTCCTTGTACATCGAAGCTGGCTCGGCATTGTCAATCAGATGTTTTAATCGCTCGATCAAAGCCTGCTTCTGGCTTAAATTTTCCTTTCTTTCATTTTCTATTGCCTGATAGGCTTCCTGTCTTTTTTTCTTGAATGCCCGGGCCAGAGAATTGTATTTCGTTTTGAGGGGCGAAATGAAACTGAACTCAGCCTCATCACCACCTTCGGCTATGAATTTTTCTTTTTGCTCCTGGTACAGCGCCTCATATTTCTCGTCAAAGGCTTGTTTAAAATCGAAATAAGCATTTTTTACTTCATTTACCGAGAATCTGTTCATCAGAATATCGATGCCTTCGATCATTTTTTCAAGGTCCAGCTTTGAAAAATCAATGGTCTGTTCCGATTCCTTTTTTTCCTTCTCTTTATTATCTGCCCGAACTGCTGAACTTACCTCTTTTTCCTCTGCCAATTCTTCAGAAGCCACATTTTCATCCGTTTGCTCTGCGCTTATAATATCAATTTTATGGTCTTCAACCTGATCTTCTGAAATGGGTTCTTCCGATACACCAGGTTTTTCAGCAGTTTCTTCATCGGCGATCAACAATGCTGTCTCTCCAGATTTTTTATCATCTTCATCTGCCGTCAGTAAAACCGGTTCAGGTTTCTCAGCTTCTGCAGGTACTTCGGTTTCTTGTTCCTGAAGTTCGGATGCTGCATCAGTGTCTTTTAGAATTGCTTCGTCGGTTAAGTCTTGATTTTCTGGTAGTTTATTTTGTTTTTCGTCTAACATTGTAAAAATGTTTAAAGTTCAGATAATGTTCAATCCCTGTATCAGGCCTCATATCATAATAATGTATCATGACATCTATAGTTCAGATGAGAAACTCGCTACAAAGTTGCGCAATTTACTTAAAATTTTAGTCATTCCATATTTCCCAGGCTTTTTCTGCCTGTAATTCGAGCATTTCGAGACCATTTTTTGTTGTTGCTCCCTGTAATCGTCCTTTTTTTAAAAAAACTGTTTCGGCCGGGTTGTAGATCAGATCATAACACAAATGCCTTTTCGTTATAAATTCATAGGGTATCGGAGGGTATTCTTCTGTTTTTGGATATGTACCCAGGGGTGTGCAATTGATCACTATCTGAAAATCTTCCATGAGCTCATTTGTCAGGTCCTGATACTGGATCGTGCTGTTCTTCTCCGGAGAACGAGAAACAAACAAAAACTCAATATGCAACTTGTTGAGCACATAGGCTACGGCCTTGGAAGCTCCTCCGGTGCCCAATATCAGCGCTTTTCTGTGATGACCTGTCAACAGGGTTTGAATGGATTTCTTAAAACCGTAAACATCGGTATTGAAACCCAACAGCTCTCCGTCGGGAAGAATTTTGATCGTGTTCACAGCGCCGATTTCTCGTGCCTGGGGATCCAGTTTGTTCAAGTAGGGAATGACTGCTTCTTTGTAAGGGATGGTCACGTTCAGGCCTGCCAGTTGTGTTTGCCCTTGAACAATCGAGTTAAATTCTTCTATTGAACTGATATCAAAATTTTTGTATTGCCTGTTTTCATAACCCAGTTTGCTGAACTTGTTCGTAAAATAGTTTTTTGAGAATGAATAACTTATATTTTTCCCCACCAATCCATACACAAAAAAGTCTGCCTGTGTTTTTGAATTCATTTTTTTTGATCAGATGATAATTGAGCTATTTTTGCTTCCCGTTTTGGTTGCTTTTTGATATTGTATTTCTCGCCATACCATTCGAGCCAAAGCAAAACGGCTATGCCCAAAATAATATATCCAATGGCTACCCAGTTTATATAATTTGTCAGATCAGGCAGATATCGGTGGTAATTTTCTACAACTTTATCACCCAGCGAATCGTATAGTATTTCTCCGTAATCATCCAACTTGTAGATCACTTCTTTCCATGGCCAAACCAAACCCAGGGAACCTGCAATGAAGCCGATGATCACAGAGGTGACCAAATTATGCCAGCGTTTAAGCAAGAAACCAATGATATGGGAAAACAGAACCAAACCGGTAGCAGAACCCAGGGTAAAAACAGTAATGATCTTGAGGTAG
>JBFYPZ010000148.1:0-5657 GCA_041303035.1 Flavobacteriaceae bacterium | reverse complement strand
TTTCTGCCCAGAATATCATAAACCTCCACTTTAGTGGCCTGTTTCCCTATTTTAAAACTACCATCGGCAGGATTCGGATAAATGACAGGCAGCTCAGAATCATCAATATCCTCATTGGCCAGGGTTACCTGGCTGCTGCCATAAATAATGTATTCTCCGGCCTGCAAACTGATCGGAGCAGCAGTATTGGTCACGCTGATGGAATTACTGTTGAGCAGGTTGTACCATGTTCCTGTTTTCTGAAAATTGGGCACAATGGATTGGGTAGTCACCCCAAAATTTCCAAGTATGGTAATGTATTGCACCTCAGGATTTGAACTGTTATCTGTGAGCTGAATTTTTTTCAGACCCGTTGCAGCTGCCACGTCCAAAGTGAAAGTTGCTGTGTTAAAAATGGACAACTTATCTTTTAGTTTAATCATCGCTGACCATTTGTCATAAAGTGCCTTTCTGTTCGGATCGGTGTAATATTCCCATTTGATGGGTTTGTTGCTCACGCGGCAATCGTTGTTGATTGTCCCATCAGGGCAACTGTTGATACTGAAATCATAACCCAATTCACCGAACTGCCAGATCATTTTTGGGCCCGGTACAGTAAAATAAAATGCGCCGGCCTGCTCCATTCTTTTCAGCGCCGTATTTAGCTCTTTTGTATTGTAGGATCCGCTTGTATTTCCAAAAGTCAGGTTTTTGTACATAAGTCTCTCCTCATCGTGACTTTCCATATAGGCTATGTTCGCTGGTACGGTCCAGCCTCTCTTTATGTATGAGATCCACGAAAAATCAGATTTACCACTTTCATGATAACCCATTGTAGCTTCGTTATAATTGCCGTTCAAATTACTCCAAACCAGAATACCTTTCCCTTCATTTAAACGGTAATTAACCCATTGTGTCTCTTCTTCATTCGTTCCCAGGTGTTCGAAGATCACATAAAAATTCGGATCCTTTTCCCATTGATAATCTGCGTATTCTTTTAACACAGCCACCCTGTCTGCCTGGGTTGCATTGGTACAGTTCTGGTCATTGCCGGTGCAGTTTTGTGTAAATCCTTTGGTGAGGTCCCACCTGAATCCATCGATTTTATATTCTTCTATCCAGTACTGTGTTGTCCTTTTTACATAATCCCTTGTAGCCTGTTTGCTGTGATTAAAATCGTTGAAAACACTATAGGAATGCGTTGCTACCGGGTTGAAGAAGGGACTGTCCGCGCTGGCCAGACCTCCATAACCACCACCGTCTGTATTCCACATGCGGTAAAAGGGATGCTGGCCTGTGGCGTGGTTATAAACTACATCCAGTATAACAGCCATGCCTCGTTTATGGCATTCATCAACCAGTTGTTTGAATGCGTTCGGTGTTCCGTAATACTTATCCAGAGCCATATGAAAAGCGGGATTGTACCCCCAGGACTCATTGCCGTCAAATTCAGAAATGGGCATGAGTTCAATTGCATTAATACCCAAAGACTGCAGGTAATCCAGCCTTGATTTTACCGCGTCGAAACTGTGTAGTACATCAAAATCCCGGATAAGCAGTTCATAGATTACCAGATCCGATTTTGCAGGCTTAACAAAGTTATTCACCTGCCAATTATAAGGTGCGTCTCCTGTTCTTAATAAAGAAACCGCATGGCTTGCTTTTCCGGTTGGATAGGGTGGCAAATTGGGATAAGTTACTGAATTAATAAACTTGTCATTGGCTTCGTCCAGTATGGTGGTGGAATACGGATCGGCTATTCTGGTTTTACCATCGACCAGGTATTGAAATCCGTAGTTCTGTAGTGGCGTTAATCCTGTTAATTCAATCCAAAATCTGTTTTTCGCAGTATCTTTTTTTAACAAATAACTGGTCTGGGTCTCCCAGTTATTAAAATCTCCCAGTACATATACGAACTGCTTCAATGGAGCGTAGAGCACAAGGGTAACTTTGGAATTGTCTGCGCCATTGTAATTGATTCCGTCTTTCATGCCGGCAGGAACAGGGGCTTCGGTAACTGGCGGAACAACTATGGTTCCCACCTGTGAAACATAATCCTGTGATTTTTTATCACCTGTCCCGTTTTTGGCTTTAACAAGAAAACCGATACTTCCGATACCTGTCCTGTTATAGAAGGTGTTTGGAACAAAACTTATTGAATAGGTGCCATTGCCATTGTTGGTCATTTTTTGTGCTTCATTGGAATTTTCCCAGGTTCCATTGTTAGGCGCATCCATTTGGTTGGCTCCGGCAGTATTTGATGACCAGGCCCAGAGATAGATATCCGTTACTCCCCACAGGCTCGGATTCACATTTGAAGCCGTTATGGTGATTGGGGTATCTTCATTAAAAGTTGGTGGAACTATTGTAAAGGTAACATTTTGCACCTGGGCAAAACTTATACTTACAACAAGGAAAGCAATACATTGCAGAAATCTCTTCATTTGTACAACCTGTTTTAAGGAGAAAGAGGCTGTTAAAAACAGCCTCTTTCAAAAATATTAATAGAAAATCACTAGTTCTTTGTTATTGTATAGGTCATGTTATTAGGATCTGACAAATCCATGGTAATGCGGTAATTACCCGCCTTACTCGGAATATTATCTCCTCCGGATTCTAATTTACCATCCAGACCAGTATCTCCATAATTCACTGCCCAGTCATTGTTGGCCCTGAATTTAATTTCACCATCTAAAAGAGTGATTGATTTGATATAATATACGCCTTCTTTGCTGTAATCAGGAGTAAATGGATAATCAGGTGTTGCTCCCCAATTGTTATATCCGGATCCAACTACACCATATACAAGGGTTTTCTCTAAAGTATAGGTTAAATCATTTAAATCCAAAACTACGTCATAATATCCGGCTGTGACAGGGATATTTGCGCCACCAGACTCCAAAGTGCCATTCTTTCCATCATCACCATAGTTTACTCCCCAATCATTATTTAACCTGAACTTGATTTCACCTTCCTTCAGTTTAACCTGCGATCTCCAGGTATCTGAGTAAGAATCGTAGCTCAGCGGCATATCGGGTCCATCCCATCCGTTTGTAGTAGCACTACCAACCAAACCAATCGTATAAGGAGTAACCGTATAAGTCAAAGAATTCTCATTAAATACGATTTTATACGTTCCGGCAGTTGCCTTAATATTATCTCCATTGGCTTCTAAAGTACCATTGGCACCCGTATCGCCATAGTTCAAATCCCAGGAGTTATCTTTCCTGATCTTCCATTCCCCTGTTAACAGGGTAACATAGCATACATAAACACCCGCTTCATCTGTTTTATAGAAAGGAGCATCAGGTGTTGCACCCCAGTTATTGTAAGCAGAACCCACAAGTCCCCATGGAGTTGAAAGATCCAGAAGATCTGCATATGGAGTTGCCTTTAATGTATTGGGATCAGATAAAATTCCATAGCCCGTTTTGTCATTCAGAATCGCTGCCACAACAACAGTCACATCGGCTGCCTCATCAGGTTCCAGTTCAAGATTCAATAAGATCTTATTCAGTTCTTCTGATTTGAATGTTTTTGAAAAGGAGCTTCCTCCGTTTACAGATTCCGCATCCGCAATATCTCCACCTGCTTTAGTAAAATATATTTTATAGTTCGCAGCAGCGGGGTAACCAAAATCTGGTTCGGTCCATGTTACGGTAAGGACATCTGTTCCTACCTCATCCTTATCCAACACGACCTGAGTAGTTGACAGCGTCGCTACTGTTTCGGCATCCGGATTGATTACGATCTGATCGTCATCGCTACAGGATCCCAGCATCAGTGAGATCGTGAGCAAAAACAAGATTTTATTTAAAATTACTTTCATATGATATAATTTATTTGTTTTTATCGGTCATATGGAACACCCATTACTATCCCTCATTGTGTTAAAGTTCAGCCGTGGGTGTTTCATTTCTTGGTTTTTTAAAAATTAATATCCCTCATTTTGAACCAGGGTCGGATTGGCAATCATATCCGAAGACGGAATAGGATAGATATCCCTGAAAGCTTCCGAAGTCTTGCCGTCTTTAACACCACCTTTCCAGGGCCAAACTCCCTGAGTTGAAAACTGACCGAATCTGATCAGGTCCGTTCTTCTATGTCCTTCCCAGAACAGTTCACGAGCTCGCTCGTCAAGTACAAAGCTTAAAGTCAAACTGGGGGAAGTAATATTTCCAGCCGAATTTCCATAAGCTCTCTGACGTAACATATTGATGTAATTTACAGCAGTACTAACATCTCCTCCTCCACCTCTCAAGTGGGCTTCAGCATACATCAGATAAGCATCTGCCAAACGGAACATCGGAAAGTCCACATCGACAAAGTTACCGGAAGCATCTTTACCCTGTACTCCGTTTACATCAAGGTTCTTGTACTTGGCAATAGCATAACCATCCCCAAAATTAAACGGATCTACAATTTCCAGAGTCTGATCTTCGGTGAAGAACATATTTCTGCTGTCACCTGATTTTGAAATGGTGTATTTCAGTGTAGTAAGGTTCATGGTAATATAGTAAATACCGGGAGTGGCAATAACCAAATTCGGACCGTCTTTTACTAAATTTCCGTTGGATCCGCCGTAATTATTTCCCCAATCTTCATTAAAGCGGAATTTCATTTCACCAGCTTTTAAATCGGCGTACACGGCATATGTATTTGAACCGGTTGAGCGCATTTCGGTATCGGGTCCATCCCAGCCATTGATGGTAGCATTTCCAACCAGTCCCCAGTTGGATACAGCCCCTAAGCCAGCATTGATTGAGCCAAGATCTGGTTTTCCATCGAATTTCTGTACTAAATTTTTCGTAGTTCTCAAACCGCCCCAGCCACTGTTGATACCAAAATCCTTAGCTACCATTTTTCCGCCAACTGCGGCATGTGTCAGGAAGGTAGTTCCACCATAACCGATAGTATTAAGTCCATCGAAACGGATAGCAAAAATATTTTCGTTTTGTGCACCATTCACATCATTATCAGCAAGAAACAGATGCTGATATTTGGGGGTTAAGGAATATCCTCCTTGTTCAATGACTTTTTTAATATAGGTCATTGCTTCTGTGTTCTTGGCAGTTCCTGTATATACCTGTGCATTGAGGTACAATTTACCCAACAGCATCCAGCAGGCTCCCTTATCGGCTCTGCCGTATTCATTCTGACGTGGCGCAACCAATACAGGTTCTATTTCAAGTAATTCTGATTCTATGAACTGAAATACTTCTGCTCTGGATTTTTGTGCCGGGAAAAAATTTCCTACAGGGTCTGCTTCAGTTACAAATGGAATATTTCCATATAAATCAATGGCATGCCAGTAACTCCAGGCCCTCATAAATCTGGCCTCTGCTCTGAAAACTTCGATCTCTGCTTTCAATGTGGCATCCACACCCCTTCCATCTAATTTTTCAGGAGTTGTTTCGCGAAGGAACTGGTTGATCAAGCCAACCTGAAAATAAATACGGTCATACATGGCACGCACAAACTCATTGGAAGGAGTCCAAACATGGTTGTGTAAATCGTGGATCGTTCCATCTTTCCATGCGATAATTGCCTCATCAGTAGTTAATTCCTGATGTTTCCAATACTGACGCAGATAGTTAGAAAATCCTTCATCTATTCCTGAAATATCAGGTTGACCTGCAGGCCCCTGTTGCCCGCTTACGGAAATGCCGGCATATACT
>JBFYPZ010000147.1:0-7330 GCA_041303035.1 Flavobacteriaceae bacterium | reverse complement strand
CGGGATTTTTGGGCACAATCCGGTCTCACAACAGATTACAAAACAGGCCTGTTCAAATTACAAGTTGAACTGCAGGGAAAGGAAACAAACGGCTATCAGTTACAGGCCGACCTGCTCAACGATAAAAATGAAACCGTCTATACCAAAACCCTGACCTTTGCGAATAACAAACCCCAGTTGGAACTCTCAGCGGAGCTTGCTGGAGTAAAACAATGGAGTGCTGAGCAACCAAACCTGTACCAATTAATCCTTACTTTAAAGGACAAAAACGGAACAGAACTTGAAAAAATAGGGTCACAGGTTGGCTTCAGAAATATAGAGATCACAAACGGACAATTGCTTGTCAACGGATCAGCCATCTATGCCAAAGGGGTCAATATTCATGAACATCATGACCGTACCGGGCATTATATGGATGAAGAGACCATGATAAAGGATATCCAGACAATGAAGATGTTCAATATCAATGCAGTCAGAACCTCACATTATCCCCAGCCGGAAAAGTTTTATGAATTGTGTAACAAATATGGATTGTATGTGGTTGATGAAGCCAACATCGAATCACATGGTATGGGCGCAGAACACCAGGGCCCGTTTGATACGATCAATCAAATTTCATACAGACCGGAGTGGAATGCCGCCCATCTTGACAGGATGAAAAACATGGTGGAAAGAGACAAAAACCACCCCTCGGTAATTATCTGGTCTATGGGTAATGAATGTGGTAACGGACCTGTTTTCTATGAAGGATATGACTGGATCAAAAGCAGGGATACCACTCGTTTCGTCATGTTCGAACAGGCCGGCCTGAATCCAAATACCGATATAGTAGCCCCCATGTACCATACTATCGGTCAGTTGGAGGCTTACGCAAAAAAATACAGCGACCGTCCGTATATACTTTGCGAATACGCACACGCCATGGGCAACAGTGTGGGCAATCTCAAAGAATACTGGGATATGATCTATAAATACAAGGTACTGCAGGGGGCTTTTATCTGGGATTGGGTTGACCAGGGTCTGATCAAACGCACGGACAGCGGACAGGAATACTGGGCCTATGGAGGCGATTTCGGGCCAAAGGATGTTCCCTCCGACGGAAATTTTTGTCTGAATGGCCTTGTTGATCCGGATCGCCGTCCGAAACCGGCACTTTATGAGGTAAAAAAAGTGTACCAGAATATCCGTTTTACTGAAATTGATAAAGGCAATGGAAAATTTAAGGTAGAAAATCTGTTTAATTTTACGGATACACAGGAATTTGACTTCAATTGGCAACTCATGGAAAACGGACAGCTTGTTGCAGAAGGCAAACTGGCTCCCCTTCAGATCGCCCCAGGAGAGAGTAAAGAATTTAGCCTTCCGCTGCCTAAAAACACGGATCTTTCCAAAGAGATCATTTTGACCATTTCCGCTAAGACAATCATAGAGAAAAATTTGCTTCCAAAAGGACATGAAATTGCCTGGGAACAATTTTTACTTCACACACCAAAACCTGAACTGCAAAAAAATTCAGATCAAAAGATCATCGTTACGGCAGATGAGAAAAACATGCTGGTCAGCAGCCAGGCAGTTAAGGCTGTGTTTGACAAATCGACCGGAATTATGAAAGAGCTGAGCTATGGCAATGAAAATATCCTTCACGAAGAGCAGGGCTTTAGTCCGAATTTCTGGCGTGCCCCAACCGATAATGATTTCGGAAATGGCTTTCAGGATCGCTGCCAGGTTTGGCGTTATGCAACAAAGAACAGGCAACTGAAATCAATAAAGTCTGAAATGAAAGGAAATGAAGCCGAGATCACTGTAGTATACGATCTAAAAGATACCAAACAGAAATCCATTGCCGCTTATCAAATAATTTATACCCTGTCAGGTGATGGCACCCTCACTGTAAAAAATGAATACGATAAACTGTTGAGCGACCTGCCCGAAACTCCGAGAATCGGTTTGAATTTTCAGATAGCCAAGGCCTATGACCGGATGTCCTGGTATGGAAAAGGACCTTATGAGAGCTATTGGGACAGAAAAACCGGTGCCAAGGTCGGAATTTACGAAGGAAGTGTCTCCGATCAGTACTGGGCTTACCTCAGGCCTCAGGAAAACGGCAACAAGAGCGATGTGAGGTGGGTTAGTTTTACGAATTCAGCCGGAAAAGGAATTCAAATATCAGGCTTGCCTACAGTGGATGTAAGTGCGCATCACCAGATCATGGAAGATTTTGAGTCATTAGAAAGAAATTACGTTCACGGTAGGGATGATGACAGTATAAAAAACCGGCATACCATTGATGTACCCGTGAGGGACCTTATATCCATCAATATTGATTACAGACAAATGGGTGTTGGAGGTGACAACAGCTGGGGTGCACGCCCCCACCCGGAATATTTGCTCAAGGATAAAAAATATACTTTTACTTTTATCATAAAACCGATTAAATAATGCTATTAGGACGTATAGGAATCTTTGTAAGGTGACAAGTCATTTGCTTGTTATGCCCCGGGATATCACTCCGGAGCTGGTTGCGGAAAGGCTGAGATCCCGTTAAAATATTCAAATCGTTTAAAATAAAAAGAAACAATAAATCAATAAGAAAACACGGAATATGAATGCAGCAGACTGGCAGGTCAAAGTAGAATCCCCCGGCAGGATCAATATCATCGGTGAGCACACAGATTACAATATGGGCTTTGTA
The DNA here is from genome assembly GCA_041303035.1 of Flavobacteriaceae bacterium. Taxonomy (GTDB): domain Bacteria; phylum Bacteroidota; class Bacteroidia; order Flavobacteriales; family Flavobacteriaceae; genus Namhaeicola. The sequence goes on along the minus strand of JBFYPZ010000147.1, from coordinate 4,638 downwards.
CTGCCGACAGCCATTGACAAGAAGATTTTTTTCAGTCTCAAAAAAAACGGCAGCGGGACCCGATGCAGTATATTTAGCAAAGACCTGAACCAAGGGTTTACTTTTGAGCTCACAGCAGTAAAACCCAGTAAAAATCAATGGGAAAACTATTTGCTGGGCGTTGTGCACGAGATCCGGGAACTCGGTTGTAACTTAAAAGGATTTGACTGTGAGCTGGAAAGCAATTTACCTATCGGTTCCGGCATCAGCTCCTCGGCTGCACTGGAGTGCGGTCTGGCTTCCGGCCTGAATGCACTTTTTGATCTGGGGCTGTCAAAAATGCAGATCGTGGCACTTTCCCAAAGGGCTGAACACAATTTCGTGGGCACCAAATGCGGTATCATGGATCAGTTTGCCTCTGTAATGAGTAAGGAAGGCACGGTAACGCTGCTCGATTGCAGGTCAATGGAATACAAGTACATACCATTTGAACTGGCTGATACCCGGATCGTATTGATGAACACCAACGTATCGCATAACCTCGCTTCAGGAGAATACAACATCCGCAAGGGGCAATGTGAAACAGGCGTAGCCATAATAAAAAAGCGTTTTCCGGATGTTAGTTCTTTAAGGGATGTCGATCCTGAAATGCTAGAAACATGCAAAGCAGACCTGGATCCGGTTGTTTATAACCGGTGTCTGTATGTAGTCTCTGAAAAGACCAGGATACTGGAGGCTGTTAAAGCCTTAGAACAGGGAGATATTGCCCGCCTGGGTCAATTGATGTACGCAACCCATGCCGGTTTACAGCATTTGTATGCGGTTAGTTGTGCTGAACTGGATTTTCTTGTTGAACAGGCCGGAAAATATACCTGTGTAACAGGTGCCAGAATGATGGGTGGTGGATTTGGAGGCTGTACCATCAATCTGGTACGCGAAGACGGCGCTGAACAATTTTTCAAAGAGGTCGGTGAGGCGTACAAACAAAAATTCAACAAAAATTTAACTATATTCACAGTCACTCCCAGTGAGGGAACAAAAGTACTAACCAAAGAATAAAACTGTATTGGATGAATTCAAGTTTCGGAATATTGGATTACGCCATTTTTTTGGGTTATGCCATTTTAATACTCGGTGTTGGTTTATGGGTATCCAGAGATAAAAAAGGGCATCAGAAAACTGCTGAAGATTATTTTTTAGCCAGTAAATCCCTGCCCTGGTGGGCTATTGGCGCTTCATTGATTGCGGCCAATATATCTGCAGAGCAGTTCATAGGTATGTCAGGAGCCGGATTTGCCTCGGGTCTGGCAGTTGCTTCTTACGAGTGGATGTCAGCCATAACCCTGGTCATCGTTGGAAAATATTTCCTGCCGGTGTTTATTCAGAAAGGGATCTATACCATACCGGAATTTGTTGAAAAACGCTATTCCACCAACTTAAAAACGATCCTGGCAGTATTCTGGATCGCTTTGTATGTGTTTGTAAACCTAACTTCTGTTTTGTATCTCGGAGCTCTTGCCATTGAAACCATAATGGGAATTCCAATGATATATGCAGCAATAGCCCTCGCACTCTTTGCCGCAGCCTATTCCTTATACGGAGGGCTTTCTGCTGTTGCCTGGACCGATGTTATCCAGGTGGCTTTTTTAGTACTCGGCGGCCTGGTCACAACCTATCTTGCCCTAAATACAGTTTCAGGAGGTGAAGGTATGTTCGCCGGACTGCACGTTGTTTACGAGGCTGTTCCCGAACGGTTTGCTATGATCCTGGACAAATCCAATCCGCAGTACAAGAACCTTCCCGGAATTGGCGTTCTGGTAGGTGGTTTGTGGGTGGCAAATTTGTATTACTGGGGTTTTAATCAATATATCATTCAAAGAACACTTGCGGCGAAATCGCTGAAGGAAGCCCAAAACGGAATATTGTTCGCGGCCTTTTTGAAGCTCCTGATCCCGTTTATCGTGGTAATTCCCGGAATTGCTGCTTATGTCATGCTCAATGATCCCGAGATCTTAGCCAGTCTGGGCGAAGCTGGCGCAAAAAATCCGCCCTCTCCTGAGCAGGCAGATAAAGCCTATCCCTGGTTATTGCAATTTTTACCTACAGGTTTAAAAGGGATCGCCTTTGCGGCTCTGGCTGCGGCCATCGTTTCGTCGCTGGCTTCCATGCTCAATTCCACTTCCACGATTTTCACCATGGATATTTACAAGCAGTATATCAATCCGAAAGCCGGCGATAAGGAAACCGTGAGAACAGGCAGGCTTTCGGCCGGAATTGCCCTGATCATAGCAATTATTATGGCTCCCATGTTAGGAGGTATCGACCAGGCCTTCCAGTTCATTCAGGAATACACCGGTGTGGTGAGCCCGGGCATCCTCGCGGTTTTTCTGTGCGGTCTGTTCTTCAGGAAAACAACCAATAATGCCGCCATTATTGGTGTTCTGGCCTCCATACCCATAGCGATGTACTTTAAAGTGGCGCCCAAAGGCTGGTCCGACAGTTCTTTATTTGTAAATGTGCCCTTTCTCGATCAGATGGGATATACAGCAGTGCTGACGGTGATCATCATTATACTGGTAAGTCTCCTGCAAAACAAGGGTGCAGACGACAAAAAAGGCATAGCCCTGTCGAAAGAAATGTTCAAAACAAATCCGGTATTTAATATCGGCGCCTTTGTGATCATGATCATCCTGGTTGTGTTGTACGCACTGCTTTGGAATTAATTGATTCAAAACCGAAATTTTAAAGGTTCTGGCCTTTTGCTGTCATGAATGGCCTGTACTTTTAAAGCTGTCTGTTCTTAGGCTTTTGTACAGGATGAAGGTCTTATTACTCGATACAAATCACGAAAGAATCAAAGAAGGGTTGACTGCTTTAAAGATCTCCTTTGATGAAGATTATACCTCAAGCAAAACCGTTGTGGAAGAAAAGATCCATTTATACGATGGTATTGTGATCAGAAGCCGGTTTGGAATAGACAGAACCTTTCTGGAAAAAGCAAATTCGCTTAAATTCATCGCACGGGTTGGCGCCGGGCTAGAGAACATCGACACTGAATTCGCCAAATCAAAAAACATTCAGCTCATTGCAGCACCCGAAGGAAACAGAAATGCTGTGGGAGAGCATGCCCTGGGAATGATCCTGGCCTTGTTTAACCGCCTGAAAATTGCCGATAATGAAGTGAGAAATGGCATTTGGCTGCGGGCTGAAAACCGCGGAGTTGAACTGGAAGGGAAAACGGTGGGGATCATTGGTTATGGCAATATGGGAAAAGCTTTTGCTAAAAAGTTAAAGGGTTTTGACAGCGAAGTGATATGTTATGATATCCTTCCGGATGTGGGAGATGAAAATGCAAGCCAGGTCAGCCTGGAGAAACTGATGCAAAAAACCGATGTGCTCAGTTTGCACACCCCCCAGACAGCACTCACTAAAAAAATGGTGAACAAAAAATTCATTGACAGCTTTGCAAAATCTTTTTATCTGATCAATACAGCCAGGGGCTCGTCCGTGGTTACCGAAGACCTGGTGGAGGCCTTACAATCGGGCAAGATCCGGGGTGCCTGTCTCGATGTGCTGGAATACGAAAAAAGTTCGTTTGAGCACATGTTCACCGATGAAAAGGCCCTGCCTGAGGCATTTTCATACCTGATCCATTCCGACAAGGTTTTATTGAGTCCTCATATAGCCGGTTGGACTCACGAATCAAACTTTAAGATGGCCGATACCATCATTAAAAAAATCCAAGGGTTTATTCAGGAAGAGGCAATAAAATAATTCAACAGATCGGTTGTTGTTACAATGCCAACGAGCTCCCCTTTATCCACAATAGGGAGGGAATGAAATTTTTTATGGGCCAGTAATTCGGCAACTTCCATGATCGTTGTATTTGAGCTGACCGTAACCGGATTTTTGATCATGATATCTTCAATGCTCAGCATGTCATAAGTAGCTGTATCTTCTGTACCCTCAATGCTGTAGGCATCCAAAAAACTGAGCCGTTTTAAATCAGACAAACTGATCAGGCCGATCAGTTTATGACCATCAACCACGGGCATATGACGCACATTATGTGTTCTAAGTCTTTTTTCGGCAGTATATAAGGTATTCGACAAATTGATTGTGATGAGATCCTTTGTCATAATTGTTTTGATAGGTTCATCTTTTCTCATGGTTCAACGGCTTTAATTACTGTTAAAGTTCATGAAAAAAAATGAAATATCCAATTATTTAAGTCGGTAAAACGAGACTTTTATGAACAACCAGCGTTGAAAATTAAGTGTTTAAATAAATTCCTTCCGGTTCCAGCCTGATGGTCTTTTCCTTCAATAAATTTCCCACCGCTTTTTTAAAGGCCTTTTTGCTGATCCCTAAATTGCGATAGATGACTTCGGGATCGCTCTTGTCATGAAAGGGCAAAAATCCTGCTTCCTCAGTCAGTTTTTTGAGAATGATCTCAGCGTGTGGCTCAATGGCCTGTCTGTACCCCTGTGGTTGCAGGGCAATATCGAGTTTGTTTCCTTCCCGGATCTTTTTCACAAAACCTTTCATCTGATGCCCAATACGGATCTCGCCAAAGATCTCATTTTGAAAGACCAGCCCTTTGTGTTTGTGGTTAACGATCACAGAATAGCCGAGGTCTGTTTTATGCATAACCAGCAG
>JBFYPZ010000146.1:0-5671 GCA_041303035.1 Flavobacteriaceae bacterium | reverse complement strand
TTTTTGGTCTCTTTCCGGGAAGACCCTGTACACCAGATCCATGGCATTGTCTATGAGCACACCGGTTACTTTGTTGTCTTTTTTAATGATCTCTCCGCCAGATACTACTGTGTTCCCGTCAATCCCCGCCAGTTCAAGTACTTTCTGATTTACCAAAAGCGCATGGCCGTCAATTCTTTTTAAAATTACAGGCGTATCTGGAAAGAGCAGATCCAGGGTGTCTTTTGTTGGGAACACTTTCTGTTCCCAGTCATTCTGATCCCAGCCCCTTCCAAAAATGACATTGGGATCTTTTTCTTTCTGGTAAGCAATGACCTTCTCAACCAATTCCTGAAAACTCCTGCTGCCTTCCAGATCCAAATTTTGCATCGCCATTCCCAGCCCAAAAAAATGGCAGTGTGCATCGATCAGTCCCGGTAAGATCGTCTGGTTCTTTGCATCGACCACATTTTTACTCTCATAAAGCTTCAATATGTCTTCATTTGTGCCAACCGCTAAAAACCTGCCATTTTTTACTGCAAAGGCCTGTGCTTTATCGAAGTTTTCGTTTACCGTATAAATATTTCCATTGATCAGGATCAGTTCTGCCTGTTCTTTTTTTGAAAGGGAACAGGATTGCATGATGATTATAATCAGCCCAAAAATGAGGTATCGCATAACTTTTAGTTTGTCCAAAAATAAGCTTTAAGATTGTAAAATAACCTTAATTTTTTCTATTTCGCTTTTCGCCTGCGTGTATCCATAATTGTATGCGGCGTCAATAAATTTAGTATCCAGCAGGCCTATTTTTTTCAGGTTTAAAGGCTTAAAAACATAATCGCAGCTGGAAAACTTGGCTATATCTTTATTTTTTAAACCGATCTGATAAACCCGGCTGACCAGTTTCAGGGTCGTATCTACTTCATTTTTGGTAATCAGATCAATGGGATTGATGAAACTGCCAATTATTTTTCTGCAATTCTCCTGAAGGGGTTCCACCGGAAAATCGTTGATTATGCCTCCATCTGCAAAAAGGTGGCCCTTGATTTCCATGGGGGAAAAAAAAGGTGGCACCGAAGACGATGCGATCAGTGGCCTGATCAGTTCTCCTTCGGTAAAATACTCCAGATTTCCGGTCATCAGGTTGGTGGCTGTTATATAGGTCGGTAGTTTCAGATCCTTGAAAGAATCATTTGGAAAGATGCTTTTAAATGCACTGATAAATTTTTCACTGTCCACGATACCCGGTTTGTGAAAGGTGTACAGCGAATATTTGAACAAGGGTGTTCTTTTGAAGAAAGAAAGCATTTCCGACGTGGAATACCCGTGTGAAAACATGGCAGCGATTGTTGCTCCACCGCTGGTTCCGGAAATTTCATCAATTTGAATTCCTTCTTCCCGAAAACATTGGAGCAGGCCTATGTGCGCCATAGCCCTAACTCCGCCTCCCGACAAAACCAGACCAATTTTTTGTGCCATAATCAGTTCATTTAAATTCACCTTGTTCTGCTGTTCCTTTCCCATGAGGAATCGCTTTACAAAATGTTTTGTGCTTTACTCCAATAAGAGTAAATTTGCTGCTCTTTAATATCCGGGCAATTGTGTTTTGATTGAAATCATCATTTGCCTCTGCATACCATCAAATAGATCTTAAATGAAGTACAATTTTAATGAAATTGAGGCCAAATGGCAAAAGTTATGGAAAGATAAGCAAACTTTTCGAGCAGAGAACAACAGTGAACGGCCAAAATTTTACGTATTGGATATGTTTCCCTATCCCAGTGGGGCGGGGCTGCATGTGGGGCATCCACTGGGGTATATAGCCAGCGATATCTATGCGCGTTATATGCGCCACAAAGGGTACAATGTTCTGCACCCCATGGGTTATGATTCTTTCGGTTTACCGGCCGAGCAGTATGCCATTCAAACAGGGCAGCATCCGGCAAAGACCACGGAAGAAAATATAAATACCTACAGAAGACAACTCGACCAGATCGGGTTTTCGTTTGACTGGAGCCGGGAGGTGCGCACCTCAGATCCCGGTTATTACAAGTGGACCCAATGGATCTTTATTCAATTGTACGAATCTTATTATTGCAAAGATACCGATGGGGCAAGGCCGGTACAGGAACTCATTGCGGTTTTTGAAGCAGAAGGCAATGCCAGAATAAATGCAGCCTGTGATGATGATATGAACCAATTTTCAAAGGAGGATTGGAATCAATATACTGAGACGCAAAAGCAGGAAATCCTTGCCGGGTACAGGCTGACTTTTTTGTCTGATACAGAGGTCAACTGGTGTCCGGCCCTGGGAACCGTGCTGGCGAATGATGAAATAGTTAACGGACTTTCGGAACGGGGAGGCCATCCGGTGGTGCGGAAGAAAATGAAACAGTGGAGCATGCGGATCTCGGCTTATGCCCAGCGCCTGTTGGATGGTCTGGAAACCCTTGACTGGCCTCAGCCTTTGAAAGATGCACAAACCAACTGGATCGGGCGCTCTGAAGGGGCTTCCATCAAATTTAAGGTTTTGGGGAAAGCAGGTGAAAATGAGGTGATCGAGGTCTTTACCACGCGGCCTGATACCTTGTTCGGGGTGAGCTTCATGACACTTGCACCCGAGCATCCCCTGGTGCAAAAAATAACGACAAGAGAGTATCTTGAAGCGGTCAATACCTATGTTGGGGCTACCTCAAAAAGAAGTGAGCGGGACAGGATGTCGGATGTTAAAACCATCACAGGTCAGTTTACCGGAGCCTATGCTGAACATCCTTTTACAGGAAGACCGGTGCCGATCTGGATAGGTGATTATGTTCTGGCGAGCTACGGTACCGGTGCTGTTATGGCCGTACCCTGCGGAGATCAGCGCGATTACGATTTTGCCAAACATTTCGGGATAGAGATACCCAACATTTTTGAGGATATTGATATTTCCGAGCATGCCTGCGAAGATAAAAATGTGCGTATCGCCAATTCGGATTTCATCAGCGGCTACCCTGCAAAAAAAGCGGTACAAATGATCATCGGGGAGCTGGAGAAAAGAAAAATAGGTAAGGGAAAGATCAATTACAGACTGAGAGATGCGGTTTTTTCACGACAAAGATACTGGGGTGAGCCCTTTCCGGTTTATTACAAAGGGGATCTTCCGCAGATGATCGATACGGCTCATTTGCCCATAACCCTGCCCGAGGTTGAAAAGTATTTGCCCACGGAAGACGGCAAGCCACCTTTGGGAAATGCGAGCCACTGGGCCTGGGACACCTTGCAGAACAAAGTGGTAAAGAATGACCGGATCGATCATAAAACGGTATTTCCGCTTGAATTGAATACCATGCCGGGCTGGGCGGGGAGTTCCTGGTATTTTAACCGGTATATGGATGCCTCAAATAATGATGTTTTTGCCGGAAAAGAGGCGCTGAATTACTGGAGAGATGTGGATCTTTATATAGGTGGAAGCGAGCATGCAACAGGACATCTGCTGTATTCCCGTTTCTGGCAGAAATTCCTGTTCGACAAAGGATTGGTACCATCTGATGAATATGCAAAAAAACTGATCAATCAGGGGATGATCCTGGGCACCAGTGCTTTTGTTTACCGGCTGGAAGGAACCAATGAATTTGTTTCCCACGGTTTAATTTCTGGTAAAAAAGTGCAGGCCCTGCACGTAAATGTCTCGCTTGTAAATGCAGGCAATGAACTGGATCTGGAACAATTTAAAAATTCCAGAGCAGAATACAAGGACGCCCGGTTTATACTCGAAGGAGGTAAATATTATGTTGGCAGGGAGGTTGAAAAGATGAGTAAATCCAAATACAACGTGGTGAGCCCGGATGATATTTGCGATACTTATGGGGCGGATACTTTGCGTCTGTACGAAATGTTCCTCGGGCCTCTCGAACAGGCAAAACCCTGGAATACAGCCGGAATTACGGGTGTTTCATCTTTTATAAAGAAATTGTGGAGGCTGTACTTCAACGAGCAGCATGAATTTTTTGTTTCCGATGAAGCTCCTGACAAAGATGAGTTGAAGGCCTTGCACAAGACCATAAAAAAAGTTGATGAGGACATCGCCAATTTTTCCTTTAATACTTCCGTGAGCTCTTTTATGATCGCAGTAAATGAACTTACGGCACTGCAATGCAACAAAAGGGCTGTTTTGGAACCCCTTGCTGTACTGATCTCACCCTATGCTCCGCATCTTGCAGAGGAATTGTGGCAACTCCTCGGGCATAAGGAATCCATTGCAAAAGCTGCTTTTCCTGTTTACGAGGAGCAGTACCTGGTAGAGCTGGTAAAAAATTATCCGGTCTCCTTTAACGGAAAATTGAGATTTACCCTTGAATTGCCGCTTGATCTTCGTGTTGAGGAGATAGAACGTCAAGTTCTTTCCCATGCAAAAACAAAGCAAATCCTGGAAGGCAGGTCTCCAAAAAAAGTGATCATCGTTCCGGGTAAGATCGTCAATATCGTAGGCTGATGAATAAGATCGAATGGATCGGTATCCTCGCCGCGGCTTTAACAACTTCCGGATTTGTTCCGCAAGTGTACAAAACGATCAAAACTAAATCGGTTGAAGGAGTCTCGCTCACCATGTATTTCGTTCTGTTTACGGGTATTATTTGCTGGTTTTTTTACGGGATTCTGATCCATTCTGTGTCCATTATTGCGGCGAACCTGGCTTCCGGCTTCCTGGTTTTCGTACTGATCGTATTGCGAATAATATACAAAAAACCGAAATGATTAACTATTTTCTACTTTTTCTTTAATTATTGAAAAAAGTTTTTACATTTGTGGTCATAACAATGAAAAATCTATTTATACATACCTGGTGGTGGACTTTGCATAACTCAGTTATCGTGAACTAATCCCTTGTATATGAAATATAACGAATAGGCTTGTCTTCACGACGGGCCTTTTTTTTTGAAATTATGCCATACGAATTAAAAACACAGTACAAAAAAATCCTTGCAGACACCATCACTCCGGTGAGTATTTATCTGAAGATCAGGGACAAGTTTCCGAACAGTATCCTGCTGGAATCTTCAGATTACCACGGCAATGAGAATAGTTTTTCTTATGTGTGCTGCAAACCCATAGCTTCCATCTCCGTTAATGGAAATACGCTCACCCGAAAATATCCTGATCTCAGGACTGAGGTGATCTCAATCGACGAATCGGTGGATGTTCCCATGCTTATACACGATTTTAGCCGGGAGTTCGCTGCCGATTCCCGGAAATTCAAGTTTATAAACAACGGGCTTTTCGGTTATATCAGTTACGATGCAGTGCAATTCTTTGAAGACATCAGCCTGACAGAAAAGCCGGATAAACTTGATATCCCGGAGATCTATTACGCAGTTTATCAGAATATCATTGCCATCAACCATTTCAAGAATGAGGCTTATATATTTTCTCACAGTATCAGTGATGAAAACAATACCGATGAGATCCACCAGCTCATCGATAACAAGAACTTTGCTTCTTTCGATTACAGGAATAAACAGGATGAGATTTCTAATTTTACCGATGAAGAGTTTCTGAATCTCGTGGAACAGGCCAAAAAGCACTGTTACAGGGGAGATGTTTTTCAACTGGTGCTGTCCAGACGCTTTTCCCGGGGTTTTAAAGGAGATGAATTTAATGTTTACAGGGCTTTGCGCTCTATCAATCCCTCGCCCTATCTGTTTTATTT
>JBFYPZ010000145.1:0-5698 GCA_041303035.1 Flavobacteriaceae bacterium | reverse complement strand
CCGGATCGCCTATGGCAAGGCAAAAATGAGTTTTTATGCCCATAATACTGAAGAAAATATAGGCGGTTACAACTTTGATGTCGTGATCGGAGGAATTGATACAGAAGCTCCTGATGACCAGCTCGGTCCTGAAATTTCGCTTTATCTGAACGACGAATCTTTTACCGACGGAGGAAATACAAATGCCTCGCCGGTACTCATCGCCAAACTGTCGGATGCCTCCGGAATTAATACCTCCATTACCGCTGTTGACCATGACATCATTGCCATTCTTGATAACGACGAGGCCAATCCGATTATCCTGAACGACTTTTACAAAACAGAGCTCGACGATTTCACAAAAGGCACTGTAAAGTACTCTTTGCGTGATCTGAAACCCGGAATGCACACAATTAAATTTAAATGTTGGGATACGTACAATAATTTGTCCGAATCTGCGTTAAATTTTGTTGTAGTTGACGAAAGTGGCTTGGTTTTAAGCAATGTGCTGAACTATCCCAATCCCTTTGTAAATTATACCGAGTTTTGGTTTAACCACAACAAGCCCAATGAATTGCTTGAAGCTCAGGTACAGATTTACACCATTTCAGGGAAATTGGTAAAGACAGTACAAACGCAGGTTCAAACGGCGGGAAATCTGTCCAGAGAGCTTACCTGGGACGGTTTAGATGATTTTGGAAATAAGATCGGAAAAGGGGTTTATGTTTATAAACTGAAAGTTAAGGCAACTCAATCCAATTTAACTAAGGAAAAGATAGAAAAATTGGTAATTTTGTAAAAATAAGTATGAAACCCTGAAATGAAACATTCATGAAATCTTTAAGCTATTTATTTCTCTTTTTATTTTTATCGCAATTAACTCTCTTTGCTCAGGATGAGCCTAACCCCATAACCACAGCTGCCCCATTTTTACTGATTGCACCGGATGCCCGATCAGGTGGTCTTGGCGATCAGGGTGTGGCTACCTATTCTGATGCAAACTCCCTGCATTACAATGCGGCAAAATTTGCATTCTCTCCATCCCAATATTCCATTGGTGTAAATTATACCCCCTGGTTAAGAAATCTGACAAATGACGTTTTTCTTGGTAATCTGGGTTTCAGCCAGCGCATCAATGAAAGAAGTGCCTGGGCTACCAGTATGACCTATTTTTCACTGGGATCCATTGAATTGACGAACGAAGAAGGGGAGATCATTGGAACAGAAAATCCGAATGAATTTTCAATCGACGGAGCCTACGCCTTAAAATTGAGCGAAGTCTTTTCTATGGGTGTGGTCTTGCGCTATATTCATTCCAATTATGCGCTACGGGTTGAAAACTCCGACCTGCAAACCGTGAATACTTTTGCTGTTGACCTGAATGGATTCTATCAAAGTGAAGAGATCAATTATGGTGATTTTAACGGTATCTGGCGGGGTGGTTTCAATATTTCCAATATGGGACCGAAGGTACAGCTCACAAATGGCGGAGAAGAAAGTTTCATTCCTACCAACTTAAGACTGGGAGGTGGCTTTGAATTTATTCTTGACAATGTAAACTCGATCACGGCAAATCTCGAATTCAACAAATTACTGGTACCAACACCACCTATAGTTGATGCACAAACGGGTGAGATCATTGAAGGAAAGGATGACGATGTTGAGTTCCTTGAAGGCATGGTACAGTCTTTTTACGATGCCCCGGATGGTTTTAGCGAAGAAATGAATGAGATCGCCTGGTCTTTTAGTGCTGAATACCTGTATAACAAGACTTTTGCGGTAAGGGCCGGATACTTCCACGAAGATGAAATGAAAGGCCGAAGGGAATATTTCACTGTAGGTGCCGGTTTTAAATTTAAAAGCAGTACCCTGGATGTTTCCTATCTGATCAATACTTCCGATGTAAACAATCCGCTTGAAAATACCCTGCGCTTTTCACTATCCTTCAATCTGGGAGAAATATATGATAATTTCTAAACCATGGCTGATCTGGAAATAAGCGGTAAATTTGAAGTATTTGACAGTCCTCTGGAACTGGATCCCGAGGATCAGAAACTGCTGGTACTGGCAGAAAAAGCCCGCAACACTGCCTATGCCATCTATTCTGAGTTTTTGGTTGGTGCTGCCGTGCTTCTTGATAATGGTAAAATTGTTTGTGGCAACAACCAGGAAAACGCAGCCTATCCTTCAGGTATGTGTGCTGAAAGGGTAGCCATTTGGGCCGCTATTTCGCAAAATCCGGATTCCCTGATAAAAAAAATATTTATTTCTGCAAAATCAGTCAGGCATAAGGTGTCAGAACCGGTATCGCCCTGCGGCAGCTGCAGACAAACCATCGCGGAATACGAATTCCGGCAAAAAAGTCCGATTGCCGTTTACTTTACAGGCGAAACCGGAAAAATAATCAAAGCAAATGCATTGATAGACTTGTTGCCTTTTGCATTTAATAATACCCTGCTTTAAAATTGAGAGATATACAAAACAGAATGGATCTGTTTCAGATCATGGGTTCTTTCTACAAGAAGTTGTTACAGGACGAGCACATTAAACCCTTCTTCAAAAAATTTGATGACCCAAAGGTCCTTGAAGAACACCTGCAGATACTGGTTAATTTCTGGGACAACAACCTTTTCTATTCTGGTACCTATTCCGAAAATGCGATGCAACCCCATCTGGACCTGCACAAAAGAACTCCGATAAAACAAGCGCACTTCAGACGCTGGTTGAAGCATTTTTACGAAGCAGTTGACGAAAATTTTGAAGGAGAAAATGCCCATACCCTTAAAACCCGGGCACTTTCTATTGCAACCGTAATGAAAATAAAGATCGCTCAGGCAGACAAAAACAAATCGAAATCAGATTAAGACCTCGAAATGATTTCCCGTTTCTATCTCAACAGGGGTTTTGTCTTTTCTGAACAACCTGGCGCTGAGTTCGCCTTTTAGCACAATCTGTCTGCCCTGGACCTCAAGCCAGCTTCCTTCACGCAAACCTATTACAGGAATGTCGTTCCACACATGGAATTCTTTGATCCGGGTTTCTCTGGTTTCTCCCTGATGGCTCGAATTCACATCCGGATCCAGATAATGGGGATTGATATTGAACGGAATTAAACCCAGTGTATCAAAAGACGGCGGATAAACAATTGGCATGTCATTGGTGGTTTGCATGGACATACCCAGAATATTGCTGCCTGCACTGGTTCCCAGATAAGCCGTTCCATGCTGAACCACCTCTTTAAGCACATCCAGCAATTGTAGATCATATAAAGTCTTTACAAGTAAAAATGTGTTCCCGCCGCCAACAAAGATGGCTTTCGCCTGTCGGATCGCGCGTACAGGATCGTTGCATTCATGGATGCCAAGCACTAATTTTCCGATTTTGGAAAGTGCCTCCCTTACTTTCATCGTGTATGCCTCGTAACTTATTCCCGATGGCCTGGCATAGGGTAAAAAAAGAATTTCTTCGGTATGGCCGAAAAATTTTTCCAGTTCCGGCAGCAAATACTCCAGATAGGAGCTGCCATGAAGGGATGAGGTACTGGCAATGATCAGTTTCTGCATGTTTTTTTTTCAAAATTAATAAAACTCATTTAACAAAATATTATAAAGTTTACATTCACTACTTCTTGTGAAAATATATTTATTTGTGCCGTGGACCGGCTAACCATTCTTTTTACCCTTCTGTTATTCTGTGAAATACATGCGCAGGAAGGCCTTGAATTGCTGAAAGGAACCATATTGTTGGATGCAGTACCTGTTGAAAATGTTCATGTACTCAACAAAAGCAGAAATACAGGGACCATTTCTGACCAGTATGGTAAATTTGCTATGCATATTCAAATGGGAGATACCCTGACAATCTCAGCTATACAAATTCGGCCTGAACAGTTGGTCATCAATGATGAAATATACAAAAGAAAAACGATCGAAGTACACCTGATTTCAGCTGACTATTCCCTGGAAGAAATATTTCTGAGGGAGCCCAAAAATATGGCCAGGGCATTAAACCTGCCGAATGCCGACAAAGAACCCTTGGATAAAATTGAGAGAAAACTCAATTTCTACAGCCAGGAGCCAACAGTAATGGTTGTTCTGGCCACGCTGCTCGGTCAACCCGGTGGAATTGATGATCTTTATAATATTATCTCAGGAAACCGCAAACGAGACCGAAAGCTGAAATCACTTTACGAAACAGACCGTATACATGCCGTTTACGACTCAGCACTTTCAGAAATAAGGGAGCATTTTTCTGATAAGTTCTTTACAGATACACTTGGAATCGGTAAGGAGAACATCCGGGAGTTCCTTTGGCAAAGTGAACCCGAAAAGATTATTAAGCTGTTCAAAGAAGACAGATATTTGGAAATAACAGATATCTTTGTAATACGAAGCAAAAACTTCAATCCCGATAAGTTATGAGCGCTATCTATAAAGTGTTTATTCCCCTCTTGCTTCTCTTGGCCCATGGCGAACTGCTGGCACAGGAAACGCGCGTACCTGTCAGGGGCAAGATCGTAAGCGACAGTGCAAGCGTTGAGGACGTCCATATCATCAACATCAGTTCCAGAAAAGGCAGTTTAAGCAATTCCGAAGGCGTTTTTTTTATGAATATAAAAGAGAATGATACCCTTCAGTTCTCTAATATCCAGTTCAAAACAAAAACCCTCATAATCTCAAAAGAGATCGTTCAAAGCGGCGCCTTGACAGTGAAACTGGATTTGAATATGGAAGTCCTGAGGGAAATCTTTATCAGGGATCCGAATGATTTTATGAAGGTCAAAGATACGCCTGTTGTGAAGGTAGATTCACGTGCCCTTGACCTGCCCAATGCCGGTAAAGTTCCGCTGACCCAGGAAGAACGACAATTGAACTATTATGACAGGGGGGGCAGTATTGACAAACTGTACGGCCTGATCAGCGGAGACAAAAAAAGAAAGAAACAGGTTCAAAAGATATTTAGCGAAGAAGAGATACTCGGATTGATCCGACTGTATTTAACCGACCAGTACTTTCTGAAAATTCTGGAGATTGATGAGCCATGGATAGACCGGTTCCTGCAGACCTGCAAGTCAGAGGGCATTGTCAATGAATTTAAAACGAGCCAGTACCAAAACCTGCTGGATTCCCTTGACAAGTGCAGGACGGATTTTTCTACCACGGCTGAGGATTAGAAGCGATTACCTGATGGAAATAAATCCTTGCACCGCTGCTCAAATCAATAAAATTTTTATTCCTTTGGAACCAACAAAAATTAGTTTGCAATAAAATAAATATGGCAACTCGCGAAAAAATAAAATGAGATTTTCAAAGTGGATCATTCTATTCCTGGCTTTTGCCTGTCTTTCATTCGCGCTGCACAAATACTATGTCAGCATGACAGAAATCAAATATGCGCCTGAAAAAAAAGAGATACAGATTACCATGCGGCTTTTTATTGACGATTTTGAAAAGGTGCTAAGTGATCAGTTCAAAAAACCCTTTGCACTTGCAACAGAAAAAGAGCTGAAGGATGCGGATACGTATATCAACTTTTACCTTCAGCAAAATTTCCGGTTAACGGTGAACGAAAAAAACTTGAAATTGCATTTTCTCGGTAAAGAATACGATAATGACATCGTATATCTTTATGCAGAAGTTCCGGATATTACTGGTATTCAATCCATTGAAGTACAGAACCGCATGTTGTTCGAAGGCTTCCCTGACCAGCAAAACTACAT
>JBFYPZ010000144.1:0-5702 GCA_041303035.1 Flavobacteriaceae bacterium | reverse complement strand
TATGAAACTAAAAAAATCTCTGATCATCGCCCTTGTGTTGGTAATCACAGGTATTGGTGCCTGGGAGATCTACTGGCGCTCACAGGGCTTTTATCCTACAATAGATGATGATAAAGATCTTTGGGCAGTGCAGAGGGCCAAAGTTGAAAAAGCAACTGACCAGGATGTCTTACTCACAGGTTCTTCACGAATACTTTTTGACATTCAGTTAGATGCGTGGGAAAGGGAAACAGGAAGACGCCCTATTCAGCTCGCCTATGTGGGTTCATCGCCGCTGCCGGTCTTTCACGATATAGTGGAAAATACCGATTTTAAGGGAACCATTGTTGTAGGCGTAACACCCGGTCTCTTTTTTTCAACTACAAACCCAAAAGCAAATCCCTGGGAATGGCCCCAGTCTCGTGTTGATCATTATCATAATCGAACTTACGCCCAAAGACTGAACCACAAGCTTTCATTACCCCTTCAGGAAAGTTTTGCCTTTCTGAGTGAAGATCAGGGGATAGATGGTTTAAAATTAAAAGAGTTGCTTGGCAAAGTTCAGATAGGGAACAGAATACCCAATAACATGCCTCCCTTTCATGAATTCGGAGAGATCGCAAGAGACAGGAATTTGAAGATGAAGGACATTGTAGTTCGGGATACCGCCTATGCCAATTCAATCATTAGGGTATGGATGTTTTTTGGAAAAGATGCTCCTCCACCAGATAAAGAAGCAACCATGGCCTTCTTTTTAAAAGATCTTGAAAAATATAAAGCCCGGGGTGGCAATGTAATTTTGGTTAGATGCCCTTCTAGCGGAGGCCTGAGAGAAGGGGAAAAAATGAGGTTGCCCAGAACTGAATTCTGGGATGATTTGGTACAAAAAGCACAGGTAAAAAGCTACCATTTTGAAGACTACGAACAGCTGAAATTCGAATGCCCGGAATGGTCACATTTATCAGCTGCAGATGCTGAAATCTTCACTACGGAACTGGTAAAGATTATACTGAAAGACAATGCATTACCAACATCAAAAACCCACTGATTATGTTATTCAATTCACTTAGTTTCGTCATATTTTTTATCCTTGTTTTGGTTCTTTATTATGCAAAAATATTTAACTGGACCAATAAAAAAAGAATGCTTCTTTTGGCCAGTTACATTTTTTACGGCCTATGGAATCCTCCTCTGGTAATTCTCCTTTGGATCTCGACCATGGTAGACTGGATTGCCGGCAATAAGCTGGCCGCAGAAGAAAATCAACGCAAACGCAATATGTGGCTTATGATGAGCATGTTTGTCAATCTTGGCTTTCTATTCTTTTTTAAGTACCGCGATTTTATGCTGGATAATTTCACCGCTGTTGTGAATACCTATGGCTATGGGTATCAGTCACAACCCATGGATATTTTGCTGCCCATGGGTATTTCATTCTATACTTTTCAGACGATGTCCTATACCATTGATGTCTATAAAAGACAAATAGAACCAGCCCGCACATTTCTGGATTTTGCCCTGTATGTAACTTTCTTTCCACAGCTGGTTGCCGGACCGATTGTTCGTGCCAAGGACCTGATCTCACAGTTCTATGAAGAAAAAAAAGCCACAGCCAATCAGTTTATCTGGGGATTGTTCCTTTTGAGTATCGGCCTGTTTCAGAAAGTGGTGCTGGCAGATACCCTGCTTGCCGATACTTCAAATACGGCTTTTGGATCGGCGTCTGTACTGAATTTTTTAGATGCCTGGGCAGGAACACTGGCTTTTTCAGGCCAGATCTTTTTTGACTTTGCAGGTTACTCTACCTGCGCCATCGGTATTGCCCTGATGCTGGGTTTTTTCTTACCGGACAATTTCAGATATCCTTACGCTTCCCTGGGTTTTTCAGATTTATGGCAACGCTGGCACATTACCTTGTCCAGCTGGTTGAGGGATTATGTTTATATACCTATGGGCGGAAACCGTCATGGCGTTCTAAAAACCTATGTTTTCCTTATGCTGACCATGCTGATAGGGGGGCTCTGGCATGGAGCAGCCTGGACGTTTATTGCCTGGGGTGGTTTGCACGGTGCCTATCTGATCCTTGAAAGATTACAGCGGCGTTACATGCCTTTTGAAATAACGGCAAAAAATGGTTTTTTTCTGGCCCTTACAACCTTTGGCTGTGTAACCTTTACCTGGGTGTTTTTCAGGGCAAAAGATTTTCATTCAGCATGGAATATGATCAAATCCATGCTCTTTCTCAACCCTGACGGGGAAAAAATTCTGGGGACTTTTGATATCATCAAGGTTTTTATTGTAATTGGCATTATGCTCTTATGTCATTGGTTTATGAGAAATACCTCTATGAAGGAAGTTTCAGAAAAAACTTCTCCCTGGATTCTGGGTGTAGTCTGGGCGGTCATGATCTTCATGATTGCCATTGCCCAGGGAAGCGGGGAACAGTTTATCTATTTCCAATTTTAACTTTATAAAGGATAATTTCTTATGCAAACAGTAATCATTACAGGTTCAAACAGAGGCATTGGTCTTGAAACCGCATTGGCCTTTGGCCGCGCAGGATATCAAGTTTTTGCAACCATGCGCAATCCCGGAAAGGCGACAGCACTTAAACAAAAAATTAATGCTGAATCGCTGCCTATAACGATTTTTGACATGGATGTTGATTCTGATGAATCGGTAAAAAAAGGTATCGATGCCATACTTAAAGTTGCCGGGACCATTGATGTACTCATAAATAATGCAGGTATTGAAAGACATGGCTCGATTGAAGAGATCCCAATGACCGATTTTAAGGCTGTGATGGAAACCAATTACTTTGGTGTGCTTCGGTGTATCAAAGCTGTGTTGCCGCAAATGCGGCAGAACCAAAGCGGCTGTATAATAAATATAGCTTCAGTATCCGGCAAGATTTCAAGCAGCCCGCTGGGCGCTTATGCCGCCAGTAAATTTGCCCTGGAAGCCATTAGCGAAGCGCTGGCAGGAGAAGTAAAACCCTTCAATATCAGGGTAGCCATTGTTGAGCCAGGTATTATCAATACTGATATGGCTCAGCATATCGAGGTTGGCAGCACTTCCATCTATCCGCAGGTACGCCGGTTTGGTGGCCTGTTTGCAGCCTCATTAAAAAATCCGACTCCGCCCTCTTTGATAGCCAACAAGATTCTGGAAGTGGCGGAAAGCGGTACCTGGCAATTGCGGCATCCGGCAGGACCTGATGCGCTCCCTTTTCTGGGATGGCGGGCATCCATGACAGATGAGCAGTGGGTGGAATGGAATGCCTTAGATGATGAAGACTGGTATAATGCAGTGCAAAACACTTTTGGTTTGAATGCAAGGCGGGAAAAATAAATGATGGCTCGTTATTTATAAACCCAAACGATTAAGCTATAATTTCTTTAAAAAATATCATAAGATCCGGTGCAAAAAAAATACAAGTTATTAATTTGGGGAGTCCTGTTGATATATTTCATATCCTGGTCACAGAAAGTTGAAAACAAGAATTATCCCATCCTTGCAGAAAATTGTACAATTCTTGACAAAGCTTTAATTCAAAAAGACACGCTTACTTTGAATATCCTTCTTCATACCAGCCTGAGTTTCGGCCATTCCAACGGCTGGCTGGAAAAAAAATCCGATCTGCTTCAAACTCTTAAAACTGAAAAAGTAAGTTACCTGGCCATTGATCCTGTTGGAACTGCGGTGATACAGCACCAAACAAAAAATTTGATCACTTCAAGAAGAGACATTGACGTTACAGGTCAGTTAGAAGGTACTGCGTTTAACATGAAACTCAATGTGCTTGAGGTCTGGATTAAGGAAAAAGGCAAATGGCAACTGTTAGCCAGACAAAGTGTGAAAAGAAAGGAATAGCTTCAGTTTTTTTATTTTTTATTATTTGATGAAATAATTAAGAAAAAGTAATATTTTTTACGAATGTTATTTTAATTATAAAATCCAATGAAACAGTCAGTTATTAAGTTTTTTTTCTTGTTGGTATTTAATGGTTTGTTCTTTTTAAGTCTCCCACTTATGGGACAGAATAAGGTGCCCAAAGCAAAACCTGTTTTCGAAAATGGAGAAGCACAAATAGTCGATGCATTTAATGATCAGTCAAAATGGATCCGCCATGACTTGTGGGTTGAAACCGAGTTTGATACCGATGGCGACGGCAAAATGGATCGCATGCATGTAGCCGTAACGCGCCCACCCCAAACCGATACCGAAGGTCTAAAACTTCCTGTGGTTTATGCTTCCAGTCCCTATTATGCTGGTGTCGCTCCGGATGTACCCGGTATAATGTGGAACGTGAGGCATGAGCTGGGAGAAACTACCGGACCCAGAGCCCATCCCGAAGTTATTCGCACAGGTACAAGACCCATTATTTCAAATACCGAAATCGACACCTGGGTGCCGAGGGGTTATATTGTTGTTCACTCCTCTTCCCCGGGCACCGGATTGTCGCATGGTGCCCCAACAGTGGGTGGTGATAATGAATCTCTGGCTCCAAAAGCTGTGATCGAGTGGCTGAGCGGCAGGAAAAACGGTTTTACCACTCCCGATGGTAAGGAGTCTGTTGAAGCCTACTGGTCAACAGGAAAAGTGGGCATGACCGGTACTTCTTATGACGGAACAATTCCTCTTGCAGCTGCTACCACAGGCGTTGAGGGTTTAAAAGCCATTATTCCCATAGCACCGAATACCTCTTATTATCACTATTACAGATCATATGGGCTGGTCAGAAGTCCCGGAGGGTATCTTGGTGAAGATATCGATGCCTTGTATGACTTCATTCATAGCGGAGACGAATCCAAAAGGGCCTACAATAACAAAACCGTAAGGGACGGCGAAATGGCCGCAGGTATGGACAGAATCACGGGAGATTACAATGATTTCTGGGCAGGAAGGGATTATCTGAACGACATGGGGCCCATGAAAGCTGCACTGCTGATGTCACATGGCTTTAATGACTGGAACGTCATGCCGGAACACAGTTACAGAATATACGATGCGGCGAGAGCCAAAGGTTTACCTGTACAAATTTACTACCATCAAAACGGCCATGGCGGACCGCCACCCATTCGGATGATGAATTTGTGGTTCACCCGATTTTTGCACGGAGTTGACAATGGAGTAGAAAAATTACCCAAGGCATACATAGTTAGAGAAAATGCGGATAAATCGGAGCCGACCGTTTATCCTGATTATCCCAATCCCGAGGCCAAAATGGTGAAATTACACCTATCACCCGGCGCTCCGAAAAACGGAAAATTAGAATTGAAACAGCCCGCTGCGGGAGGTGCCGAAACGCTGACAGACAATTTCAATTTTTCAGGTGCCAGCCTTGCCCAGGCAGAATCCTCACCCAACAGGTTGCTTTATCTGACACCTTTGCTAAAAGAAGACCTGCATATTTCGGGACTTGCCAAAATAACGATCCGCCTGGCAAGCAGCAAGCCGGCAGCCAATCTCTCGGTCTGGCTGGTAGCTCTTCCCTGGAATACGGATCCTAAGGCTAAAATCACAGACGATATCATTACCAGGTCATGGGCTGACCCCCAGAATCATGAATCATTGAGACACAGTAAACCCCTGGTTCCCGGTAAATTTTATACCCTGAGCTTCGACCTCCAGCCCGACGATCAGGTAATACCAAAAGGGCAGCAAATAGGATTGATGATTTTTTCCAGTGACCGGGAATTTACACTTTGGCCGGATCCGGG
>JBFYPZ010000143.1:0-5723 GCA_041303035.1 Flavobacteriaceae bacterium | reverse complement strand
TTATCCTTTATCCTTTGTCCTTTATCCTTTGTCCTTTATCCTTTATCCTTTATCCTTTATCCTTTATCCTTTATCCTTTATCCTTTGTCCTTTATCCTTTATCCTTTGTCCTTTATCCTTTCAGTACCTTATCCACTTCCACAACTCTTTATAACTCGCTTTCTTGCCGTACATCAAAATACCAACCCGGTATATTTTTGCGGCGACCCAGATCACAAAAAAGAAGGTAACATAAAGCAGTATCAGAGAAATGACGATCTGCCACCAGGGCACGCCAAAGGGTATGCGCATAAGCATAACGATGGGAGAGGTAAACGGGATCATAGAAAAGATCACGGAAACGGTGCCGTGCGGATCATTGATAACCGTGGCAAAACCGATATAAAATCCGATCATCAGAGGCATTAACACCGGCAGCATGAATTGCTGGGTGTCTGTTTCATTGTCAACTGCAGAACCAATCGCAGCGTAAATGGAACTGTATAATAAATAACCTCCCAGGAAAAATAAAATGAACCAGAAGAAGATACTGAACAAAGGCAGTTGGGCGATCTCGCCAAACGCAAACTGGGCTTCAGACTGCGCCATGGCTTCCATTTGGGCGGTATTGGTTCCGGACATGGTATCGACACCAAAAAACCAGGACCCAATAAACAGGAGAATTCCAATGATTACTGCCCAGATCAAAAATTGTAATAATCCGGCACCGGCGGTACCGATTACCTTTCCGAGCATGAGCTGAAAGGGTTTTACCGATGAGATGATCACTTCCACGATCCGGCTGGTCTTTTCTTCGATCACGCTGCGCATGACCATAGCACCATAAATGATGATGAACATCATGACCATATATCCGGCCGCCATACCGATGGCAATTTTCAGTCCGTTGATCATTTTGGAGGATTTCTCGCCACTGAAATTGGCCATCTGTATATTGACCTGAACATTGGATTGTTCCAGTTTTTGCGGGTCTATACCCAACTGCATCATTTTTTCTTTTTCTAATCTGCTCTTTACCGTGTTTTCCAGTTCAGAAACCAGCACCATTCCGGGACTTTCAGTTGAGTAAAACTGTATGGCATCGCCAAGTTCTTCCAGGCTATTGTTGTCGGGAATATACAACAGTCCCTTATGGCCGGATTCGCTGACGATCTGTTTTGCCTTTTCCAGCCCGATCGCGCTCATGTCTTCAAAATCTATGGTTGCCCTGTTACTGAAATCTTCTTCTGTAAAGATGGAAGAATCATTTACAAAGGCCACCGCATTCTTCTTTTCCATGCTGCTTTTTGAAAGATACGCTACCAGTGCGATCATTGCTATCATCAGCAAAGGGCTCAAAAAGGTCATCACAATAAAGGATTTGTTTCTGACCTTTGATAAAAATTCCCGTTCTATGATCAGTTTTAGTTTTTTCATGTGCTGTGGTTCTTTACGGCCCTGATAAAAATATCGTTGGCAGAAGGAATAATCTCTACAAAATGGTTGATGATGGATTTGCTGTTCAGGTATTGTATCAGGTCGCTGCTCTTTTCATCATCCGACAAGCGGATCTGCAATTTGAGGTCGTCTTCAAGTGATTTGAAGTTCGCCGGTTCAACAACGAACTTATGTGACAGATCCTTTAAAAGCAATTCTTTATTTTCGGTATGTAAACCTACCTCATAGGTATTGGTTTTGAAATGTCTTTTGATATCTGTCAGCCTGCCGTCCAGGATCTTATTGGCCTGGTGGATCAAAGCGATATAATCACATAATTCCTCAACCGATTCCATACGATGGGTTGAAAAAATAATCGAGGCACCCTCGTCTTTTAGCTGGATGATCTCGTCTTTGATCAGGTTGGCATTGATCGGATCAAATCCGCTGAAAGGTTCATCGAAAATAAGCAGTTTGGGCTGGTGCAGCACAGTAACAATAAACTGTACCTTCTGTGCCATCCCTTTCGACAACTCTTCCACTTTTTTATTCCACCAGGATCCGATTTCGAATTTATCAAACCAGTAGTGCAATCTTTTTTTCGCATCCTGTTTTGACAGGCCTTTCAACTGTGCCAGATAAATGCATTGCTCGCCCACTTTCATACGCTTGTACAAG
This sequence comes from Flavobacteriaceae bacterium, assembly GCA_041303035.1. Taxonomy (GTDB): domain Bacteria; phylum Bacteroidota; class Bacteroidia; order Flavobacteriales; family Flavobacteriaceae; genus Namhaeicola. The sequence goes on along the minus strand of JBFYPZ010000143.1, from coordinate 3,629 downwards.
CCGCGTTCTTCGGGCAGATACCCGATATGGGCAATATCAGAAGGCAACAGCGGTCTTCCGTCAAAATACACGATACCCTGGTCGGGCATGGTGATCTGGTTGATGATCCTGATCAAAGTGGTTTTACCCGCTCCATTGGGGCCGAGTAAACCGTAAATACTCTGTGTTGGAACTTGAATAGAAATATTGTTAAGGGCATTGTAGTCACCGTAATTTTTAACAATATTCTCCGTAATCAATATATGATCCATGTAGCTTAATTATGCTCCAAATATATGGATTTGAACTCTTTTAGTAAGTATCTTGATTATTAAAAAGATCAGGACATACGGTCCAAATACTTTTTGCGTATTTCCCTCACCATGTCAAGGGTAATATCCGGCTTAACAACACGGATCATTTCTGTAATGCCCTGGTTTTCATAAAAAATACCCTTGGCAACATCATAACCTGAAACATTGATGTTGTTTTTTATATCAAAAGTCATATCCCTGAACTCATCCCAGCTCAAATAACGTGGGATGGTGATATAATACCTGTTGGGATTGCCCATGGACTGGAAAATTCCTTCTTCGATCTTTTTGATTTGAAAGAACTTATTGACTCGGATAATAGCAGTCGTATTTTCTTTTAATTTTACTGCTTTTGCAAATTCAAAGCCCTCTTTTCCGTACATGCGCTGGATACTTTCAATTTCGGTGTAACGGTTGATCCCTTTTACCCGTATACCACTGTATTTTTGGCTATCTATGGCAACCTCACATTTCCCGCCGGTAATTTGCAGCCCGTTTTCCCGGTTTATTTTATGGGTTGCCCGCAGTATCCTTTCAAATGATGCAGGCTCTTTGGTAATGAGCACGATGGAATGCGGCTTTTCAACCAGAGTAAAACGGGTGTAATACGTAGCCAAAGGATTCGGAATATTGACCACAAAAGTATGGGGAATCTTGTTGTTTTCAATGGGGCTGACCTTTTCCTGCAGAGTCAATTTACCTATAAGCTGAAGAATTTCCATGGAATGATTTAGTTTTAGTATCGTGCTAAATTTACAAAGTTAAGTCCATAAAAAAAATAAAAGTTTTAAATTTACTATGCGCGCATAATATATTTTTTATATATTTGAAAAATGAAAAGAGAAAAAACAATAGATCATGCCTTGAGGGCGACCTGGCAATCTGTTGCTAAAGCCTACAATGAACAGGCACAAAAGCACGAAAGTACGATGGCCATGGCCCAGGCCTTGTTATATATCGATTATGAGCAGGGCACCCCTTCAACGGCTTTAGGCCCCTCTATGGGTATGGAAGCCACGAGTCTTTCGCGGATCTTAAAGAATATGGAAGAGAAAGGCCTGATCATAAGAGAAAAAAACCCGGATGACGGCAGGGGCATGATCGTCAAGTTAACAGAGCTGGGAAAAGAAAAAAGAGAGTTGTCAAAAGCCTCTGTTCTTCAGTTCAACAACCGGATCAAAGAAAATATTGCTGAAATAAAAGTCAGACACTTTTTTGAAGTGACCGACCTGATCAACAAACTAATCGCCGACAAGGCCATATTCTAAAATACTTTTAACAGAGTAAATTCAAGTAAATGAAAAAAAGACATATCAAAAAAGTAGCGGTTATCGGTTCAGGAATTATGGGTTCGGGCATCGCCTGTCATTTTGCCAATATAGGTGTTGAAGTTTTGCTGCTCGATATCGTTCCACGCGAGTTAACGGCAGAAGAAAGTCAGGCCGGCCTTACACTGGACAGCAAATCTGTCAGGAACAGGATCGTGAACAGCAGTCTGCAAAATGCCCTCAAGTCAAACCCCTCTCCTATTTACAGTCAGAAATTCGCCTCGCGCATCAGCACCGGTAACCTGGAGGATGATCTTCAGCAAATCTCAAATGCCGACTGGATCATTGAGGTAGTGGTTGAAAGACTGGACATCAAAAAACAGGTTTTTGAAAAAATTGAAAAATACCGCAAACCGGGAACAATAATCAGTTCAAATACATCCGGTATTCCCATAAAATTCATGAACGAAGGCCGTAGTGAAGATTTTCAGAAACATTTCGCCGTAACCCATTTCTTCAATCCCCCCAGGTATCTTAAACTCTTTGAAGTTGTTCCGGGTCCGTCATGTGATGCGGATGTCGTTGCGTTTTTGCTGGCTTACGGCGAAAAGTTTTTGGGTAAGACCTCCGTGCTGGCCAAAGATACTCCCGCATTTATAGGAAACCGCATAGGGATCTTCGGTATCATGAGCCTGTTTCACAGCATGAAAGATCTCGGCTTGACCATAGAAGAAGTGGATAAACTGACCGGTCCGGTGATCGGCAGACCCAAATCCGCTACCTTCAGAACCGTTGATGTAGTCGGACTTGACACGCTGGTGCATGTGGCAAACGGCTTGTACGAAAATGTTCCGGGTGATGAAGCCCACAATTTGTTCAAGTTGCCTGATTTCATCCAGTCAATGATCAATAACAAATGGCTGGGAAGCAAAACCAAACAAGGTTTTTACAAAAAAGTGAACAATGACAAAGGTGTGGCTGAAATTCACGGCCTCGATCTGAATACCCTTACATACAGACCCTCGGGAAAAGTGAAATTTGGAACACTCGAGTCCACGAAAAGTATAGACAAGGTCATCGACCGGTTTAAAGTACTCATCAAAGGCAAAGACAAGGCAGGTGATTTTTACCGAAAAAACTTCGCCTCCATGTTCGCCTATGTACAAAACAGAATACCTGAGATTTCCGATGAGCTTTATCGCCTGGACGATGCCATGAAAGCCGGATTTGGCTGGGAACACGGGCCTTTTGAGATCTGGGATGCTGTTGGTATAAAAGAGGGTATATCACTTATGGAAAGCGAAGGACATCCCGTAGCTGATTGGGTAAAAACCCTGGCTGCATCAGGGCAAAACTTCTATGCTATAAAAGATAACAAGAAATATTATTACGATATTCCAAAAAAATCCATGACCCAAATTCCCGGACAGGATGCCTTTATTATTCTGGACACGGTACGGCCCGCAACAACGATCTGGTCAAACAACGAAGCCTCCATTCAGCATTTGGGCGACGGGGTACTGAATGTGGAATTCCAGTCCAAAATGAATACCATCGGCGGAGGTGTTTTACAGGCCATCAACAAAGGGATTGATCTGGCGGAAAAAGAATATGCCGCTGTGATCCTGGGAAATCAGGCTGCGAATTTCTCTGTGGGAGCCAATCTCGCCATGGCCTTTATGCTGGCCATAGAACAGGAATACGACGAACTGAACATGGCCACAAAAATGTTTCAGGACACCGTAATGCGCCTGCGCTATTCTTCTGTTCCAACCTTGATAACCCCCAGAGGCATGACCTTTGGCGGGGCCTGTGAAATGAGTATGCATGCTGATAAAGTGGTCGCCGCAGCGGAAACTTATATTGGCCTGGTGGAATTTGGAGTGGGAATCATTCCTGCCGGCGCCGGAACAAAAGAGATGACCAAACGTGTATCTGATCTTTGGGTAAAAGATGATGTAAAATTGAACCGCCTGCGCGATGCTTTTATCAATATTGCCATGGCCAAAGTGGCCACTTCTGCTTATGAAGCCTTTGATATGGGCTATTTTAAAGAAGGAAAAGATAT
>JBFYPZ010000142.1:0-5788 GCA_041303035.1 Flavobacteriaceae bacterium | reverse complement strand
TGCTCAACAATATATTCATACTCATTCAGCAATATTCCCTTATATGGCTTTGCCCAAGAATGAGATGTCGGCCGGGAATCTTGTGAAGCACCTCTTTGAGAACAGCATCATCCTGGATGTTCTTCATCTTTTAAATGATTCCCGTGAGATTTCGGGACTGGGAGAAAGCACTTTCCGGCAGGGAGTGGTGTGGATTGGTCAATTTAATGAAACCTTATAATTCTTAATCAATGACTTTATTAATCGGATCAGTAACCATCGGCCTGATACTTGCGCTACTGGCGCGTGGTGTATTTATCAGTTTCAGGATATTTGACTTTCCCGACATCACTGCCGAAGGATCATTTACCTTCGGCGCTTCCATAACAGCGGCATTGATCGTTTCGGGTGCCAACCCCGTTACGGGTATCGTTGTGGCCTTCGCGGGAGGATTGCTTGCCGGTGCTGCAACGGGCATCATCCATACCCGTTTCAGGGTGAATCCCCTTCTGTCAGGAATCCTGGTTATGACCGCTCTTTATTCGGTTAACCTTCACGTCATGGGTAAAAGCAATGTGCCACTTTTAGGGGATGTAACCGTTTTTACCTGGTTTGAAAACTTCTCCACAAAGATCTCCGGAAAAGATGCACTTATCAATGTCATCGGGTGGAGCATCCCTGCCAAAGACCTTTGGATCATGATGTTTTGTCTCCTGATAATAATAGTTGTCAGTCTGTTGCTTTTGTGGTTCTTCCGCACAAATATCGGCACTGCAATGAGGGCTACCGGAGATAATGATCAGATGATCAGGGCTTTGGGCGTTAATACAAAATCAATGATCATTTTCGGAATTGCGATCTCAAACGGATTTATTGCCCTGTCTGGATCGATGCTTGCTCAGTTCCAGGGTTTTGCGGATGTTCAGATGGGGATCGGGATGATGGTCTGGGGTCTTGCAAGCGTCATCATCGGAGAAGCACTCATTAAAGAGAACACCCTGGGCAGTTTGATAGCCGGAGCGGTGATTGGAGCTGTGCTTTTCCGTCTTCTGGTTGCCATAGCACTTCGCTGGGGTCTGAATCCCAATGATCTGAAGATCATTACCGCTGCATTCGTCTTTCTGGCCCTTGTTTTACCCGGATTTATGAGTCGTTCAAAAAAGATTAAAATTGTCAGGCAATGAGTATGTTAGAGTTATCAGGTCTTAGCAAGGCCTTTAATGTGGGGACCGTTAATGAAGTAATGTCCTTACAGAATGTCAGTCTGAACATTGATGAAGGAAGCTTTGTTTGTGTACTGGGGACCAATGGTTCAGGAAAATCAACATTGTTGAATGCCATTGCCGGCACCTTTCTGACCGATGCAGGGACCATCATCCTGAATGGTACAGATATTACCAAATGGCCTGAATTTAAGCGCGCTGCCCATATGGGCAGGGTCTTTCAGAATCCGTTCAGCGGAACTGCCCCGTCAATGTCAATTGCGGAGAACCTGGCACTGTCAGCCAAAAGAGGAAAGAAAAGGGGATTAGGCTGGGGCCTCAGATCATCTGTTTTAAATGAACTAAAAGAAAAAATTAAACCACTGAACATGGGCCTTGAGAACCGGTTGGATACCCCGATCGGGAAACTCTCGGGTGGCCAGCGGCAGGCTCTGACCCTCCTTATGGCAAGCTGGCTCAAGCCTGAATTGCTGCTTCTTGATGAACATACCGCAGCTCTTGACCCGAAAACGGCTGCCAAGGTAATCGAACTTACCGAAAGCATTGTTACGAAAGGAAAACTAACCACCCTGATGGTTACTCATTCCATGCAACAGGCTGTTAACCTGGGGAACAGGGTAATCATGATGCACCAGGGGCGCATTAAGTATGATTTTAGCGGAGAAGAGAAAAAAAGGTTAAAGGTGCCTGATTTGCTGGCACTCTTTGATGAAATACGCCGCAAAGATCAGATCGATCCCACCGTATCAGAGTTGTTGCTGAAAAATTATATATAAACTACCCGGAAATCAAAGATGAAACAAATTATCCGACCATTGATATTCCTTCTGGCCACGGCAACCCTGTTGTTGTTGTCTGATCTTCAAAACAGGAATAAAAATTCCAAAGAGAAAAAGGTAACCCGGATTGCTCTATTCCTTTTCGCATCGAGCCAGCTTCAGGAAGAAACCGAAAATGGGATACTGGAAGTGCTGGAAAAATCGGACAGATCCAAAAAAGGCATGCTTGAAATTAAAAGGTTCAATGCTGAGGGGGATATGGCAGTGGCCAACGCGATCTGCACCAACATTGTCAGTGGAAAATACGACATTGCCATGACAGTAAGTACTCCGGCCCTGCAGGTGATGGCAAATGCGAACAGGAACGGGGATGTTATCCATATATTTTCCGCTGTTACCGATCCTTATACATCCGGAGTGGGAATTACGGGTCCCGGAGCTGATCAGCATCCTCCCCATCTTACCGGCATCGGGAGTTTCCAGCCAGTGGAAGGTATTTTCAGAATCGCAAAGCAGATGAATCCGGAATTGAAAAGGGTCGGTGTTGCATGGTGCGTTGCCCAGACATGCTCGGAGGCTTGTGTTCTGAAAGCACGGGAAATATGCAGGGAACTGGGCATTGAGTTGGTGGAAATGAATGTGGAAACAGTTTCCCAGGTTTATGAAGCCGCTCTTTCGGTATGCCAGAGAGGAGTCGAAGCACTCTGGATCGGTGGTGATAATGTGGTGGAACCGGCTATCTCCCTGTATGTTGCTGCCGCTTCGAAAAGTCATATTCCGGTTTTTACCAACACTCCCCGGCACTCATTAAAGGGAGCCCTGGCAAATCTCGGGGCCAATTATTTCCAGGTCGGGCAACTTGCCGGAAATATGGCTTTGTCCATTCTGGACGGTTTACCTGCCTCTGAAACTGAAGTTAAGAACATTGTTCCTGAAAGTCTTTTTATAAACGACTCCATCCGTCAGATTTTACAGGGGAATTGGGAGATTCCAAAAGAACTGGAAGAAAAAGCAGATACCATCATCCGATCAAAAAATCCATAAAATCACACACTGTCAGAAATTTTATGGTTATATATGGATGTACCGGAATAAGTAATACAGGAGGAAACAATAGATAGCAGCCAAAGAAGCCGGAGTGAAACAGGTAATTTGGTCAACCACTGAAGATACCCGGCAATGGATTCCTCTTTCCGATGACCGTATGCCTACTTGCAGGGGAAATACAAAGTACCCCATTTTGATGCAAAGGGAACGTCCAACCGGTTTTGTCATGATTTTCGGGTTTCTTCATACCTCCTTGCTTCCACTTCAAAAGGAACAGCTTTAAAAGCAGTCCCAAAATTGCGGAACTTCACCATGTTTACCGACAGATAAAAAAGGTAATGAAGAACAACCAAAAAGCTTCCGTATTTCCGAAACTGAGCAACATGGAGAAATTCGTGGTCAGGTAGCTTTTCCATTTTTCCCCTACAGTACATCGTTCTGCCAAAAACAAAAAAATCAACTCCCATTTTTTGGGGAATACGATGATTTTCTTTCGTAAAGAAATCTTTCCCAGCCTGTAGATTCAGGTTATATTTATTTTCAAAATTCATAGTTTACTGACCCTTCTTTTTAACATCAATTTTTTTGAATAAATCAATTGGTTCCATTTTCGAAAATTCCGGCCAAAGTTCGAGCGTTTCTTCAGGAGGAAGCAGGTGAGTTTTTGAACGGTTAATTCTATCGCTCAATGTATGCACAATACATTCGCGAACCGGGTGTTCGCATAAAGGAGTGAACTTATCCCATATCTCCCTGAATCCTTGTTTGTTGATGTTTCCCAGGCCGGCATTCAGCAAAACACAGGGCTGCACATCGCCTTTTGAATTGATATATACATTTTGCCCCGATGTGGCCATACACCCGAATTTTTCGGGTCTTTCGTTGTACCACGGCATAACAATGGCTATTTTCCTGTTGCTCTTGTTTTGTTCTTTGTAATAATCAATCAGTATTTGTTTGTCATTTTCTGAAAGGAAAATATTGGATTTTCCATTTTCGGTTGCCCTTCCGACCGGGCGGATTTCATTGATCTGAATGGAATGTGCACCAAGAGATTCAGCCAGATCGACTACTTTTTTATATTCTCCCGACCTGGCCATAGCGCCGGTTGTGCAACAAACTGCCGACACATAAAAATTCATTTTAGCCGCTTCGGAAATGGTAAAACAGGCACTCTTAAAAGCCTGATTATTTTTTCGCTGCGAATTGTGAATTTGCTCATCATAATGATCAATACTTACGCAAATCCCTTCCAGTCCGGCTTCTTTCAAGATTTTTAAGCGCCCGGTTGTAACACCGACGCCCGAAGTAAAAATCCGGGTATCCAGTTTACACCTGGCACTTTTAACGAATTCCACCAGATCGTCAAAACGGCTCATGGGTTCACCGCCAACAAAAAACAGCACCAAAAATTCAGCATCAATAATATCTTCTATGGCTTCCAGCACCTTTTCCTTCGAAAGATCAGCATTTCTGTCCTGCGTATTCTTTACATGACAATGGTAACACTCGCAGGGACATACATTGGTTATTGAAATTTGTGCATAGTTTGGTTTTAGCGGATATTGGCTAACGCTGTTATTTTCAAGCATCCGGATGAAATATTTCCCGGGAAAATACGGCGCAAAAGGGTTTACAAAATACTTCTTTCCCACTTTTGCATATTTTGCATCTTTAAAAAGCGAAGAAAGAATGAATTGTTTTCTGATGGTGTAAAAGAACGTATCCAGCGACATTTTAAATGAAAGCAATGAATATACATTGTGACCTAAAATGGTGATGAGCATCCTTATTTTTAGCAGATTTCTATTCATATTCAATTTGTTTAGTTTTTATCGACTTTTTCGCACACGATTGTTTGCATTGAGAGGTTTAAGTATTTCTGAAACAGTAATATCGGCGTTAATATGAGTTGCCCGAGAAAGTAAGGAAAAATAGCACGATTCAGATTTATGCCTTTGCCAAATAACCAAAAGTAAGATCCTGCAAAAATATAAAAGTAAGGAGGGAAAGCGCCGTAAGGCATGTATTTTACAATTTTAAAGCCGTTCTTCTCAATCATCTGAATAAAAGTCTTTTTGCTGTATAATGCGGTATGTTGAGGGGCCTGAACACCAGGCCATTTTCGCCCAAAAAGTCTGGAGGTGAAGCTATCGAAGCGGGGAACTTCAATGATAAGTTTACCTTCATTTTTCAAAATTTTTTCGGCCATTTGCAACGATTTATTAGGATCATAGTCGTGTTCGAGAAAATGCCACATGGTTATTAAGTCAAATCTTTCTTTTTGAATAAGCTGATCATAAAAGAGTCCGGGGTAAAACTCTATTTGATCAAATCCGGGATATTCCAGATTCTCCTTAAAATCGACACCGCTGATTTTACACTGGTGCTTCTGTTTCAGGTAAAGCAAGAATGTTCCGACGGCACAACCAACGTCAAGCACATCTGTTTCCGAATTCAGACCAACGAATTTCCCCGCCAGTTTTTCCTTATCACGATCATGCTTGTTCATCGCCCATTCGTAAAGCGGAGTCATAATACCCCAATTGGTTTTTTTCCGATGTGCAATGTATTCGCTGTCGTAAAACGACTTAATCTGGTTAATCTCTATTCGCGGATTCTGATAGGTCAACCCGCATTCATTGCAGGTCACATACTGAAAATTACCCTCCTTGCCTGTTAAGTCATCTTCGGCTATTAATAAAAAACTGTAGTTATCAGCGCCGCAGTTATAACAGTTCACTTTTTCAAATTTGTAGT
>JBFYPZ010000141.1:0-5801 GCA_041303035.1 Flavobacteriaceae bacterium | reverse complement strand
TCTTTTCTATTTATTTAACCATTATGGTTTGTTTTTGTTAATGATTTTAAGCTTTGTTGGCGTATTAATTTATTTGAATATTTTGAAGAAAAACTTAATTACTTCAAATTTGTACCAGAACCTCAAGCATCCCATAGCCATATTTAATAACCCTGTTGCCAGTGCTTTTATCATAGTTTTTACCTTATTTCAGTTCTTCTTCACCCTTGCTCCTTTCTCTTTGCTTTCCTTACTATGGCTCATATCCGGAATATTTCTAACCAGGATTTACTCCGGTTCTCTGCCAAAACCTGAATTTAGAATATGGCTGGTTTATTTTATTATGATTACGGTTGCCTTATTCGATAACAATATCCTGCTACACTCTGTAACTGAGACCTGGTTAATTCTTATTTTAAGTATAAGCGCCTTCGCATTTAGCCTTTACAACATTTTCCAGCGCAGACAAATCATACCGAAACAGTTGAAATATATGCTGATTCTCGTCTCAATATTTGAGTTTTTTGCTATTCTGTTTTTGTTGTACGGTAATTATAATTTTGGAAAAGCATTGATGGCGAATGGGCTTTCAACTGTCTTGATTGGTTATATGTTGTACAATACATATTGGTTTACTTTTAGTATCCGTAAATACACGAAATATTTGAATTTAATTGCAGAAGAAAAAGATATTGCCATGAATTTTAAAGATAGGGATGAAGTTCCTGTTTTTATTTATTTACTCTTTGTCATCTGTTGGGTCTTCCTGCTTTTCAGAAATACATACCTTTTTCAGAAATATGCAAACCCATACAGGGACTTCTTTTCTGAAATTAGAACCTTAGGAGATATCAGCTATTCCTACGAAAGTATCTTCTTGTTTTTTTTGGTTATTTTCCTGGCAACTACACTCGCAAAGATTGTGGCATTTGTTACCTCAGAATCCAATACCTCAGCTACAGGATCCAAAACCAATAAATTGGGCAGCTGGCTTTTACTTGTCCGTATTGCAATAATCACTTTAGGAATAATCCTTGCTTTTATTATCGCCGGATTACCTGTTGACAGACTTACCATGATCCTCAGTGCATTAGGAGTTGGTATAGGTTTTGGTCTGCAAACAGTGGTGAATAATGTGGTGAGCGGAGTCATAATCGCCTTTGAAAAACCGGTAAACCTTGGTGATATCGTTGAAATTGGTGGTCAAACAGGAACGATGAAGTCTATTGGTTTGCGAAGCAGTATTCTCACCACCTTCCAGGGATCGGATGTAATCGTTCCCAATGGTGACCTCCTTAACCAGCACCTCACGAACTGGACGCTGGGAAGGGAGAAATGCAGGTCTGAAATTGCGGTTGGCGTTGCCTATGGCAGCAATTTAAAAGCTGTTAAATCCTTGCTCCATGAAATCCTGGGAGCGCATGAGGAAGTAATGAAATATCCGGAGCCCCTGATCCAACTAACTTGTTTTAATGATAATTCCATAGACTTTTCGATCAAGTTCTGGGTGCCTCATTTTTTGCATATGAATGAGGTTAAGAGTGACCTGATCCTGGCGATAGATGAAGCTTTTAAAGCAAATGGTATTGTAATTCCTTTCCCGCAAAGGGATATCCATGTGATAAACAAACCTGATGGCCAGGATTCTAAAGGTGAAATTCAAATAAAAAAAACTAAAAACTAATTTTATTTTATGATTATGAAGAAATTGTATGTATCCTTAACATTGGTATTGCTTATGGTAATTTTCTCATGTAAAAATGAAATTAAAATTGAACCGGAACAGACAACTTTGCCGGATTCCACAGTTGTCGTAAAAACCGATCAGATCACAGATCCTGACCCTACGGATTCGATTCCGGCAGAGCGCTATGGTATCAATTCCTCCAGTATGCAAACAGCAGCTTTGGTTAGACTTACGCTGCAGGATCTTTATAAAGATGATCTGGCAAAAAACTTTATTCAGGAGAACAGCAGAAAATTTATCTTTTTTGAATATGATTTGAATGAAGATGGTAAAAAAGAAATATTTGTCGGACTTACAGGTGGGTACTTTTGTGGTTCAGGCGGCTGTACTCAATTGATTCTTGATGATCAGGGAAATGTGATCAGCACCTTTTCTGTTTCCGGCTATCCTGTAATCATAGACATCAACAAAACCAATGGTTGGAAGGACCTTATCATGTACAGTGGCAGCAAGAACAGGATCGTAAAATTTGACGGAAAAACATATCCTTCAAACCCATCCGTACTGCCTGAGTTGAAATTAATTCCCGGCGATGGCTTGCCACGGGCTATGAATTTTATTAATGAACCCTATCCCTGGTTTAGTTTTTAAGAAAAAATTCAAAATTTAAAATTATAAATTTAAGATTAAAACTGTGGTTAGTACTATCAGAAACCGCTAGTAGATCCCTTACAATATTTTTTCGAGACCGGTGGACTCCTCAATAGTCTGCACGGATTTTTTAAGCCAATTAGGTGCATTGAACCTGTAACCCACAAAAGCCTGAAGCACAACTCTTGAATCCTCAGTTGTTATCGACGATTCCTTCTGCGTGTAGGAACTTCCTGAAAACTTGGAATATATCCCGGCATGAAACTTCTTTCCGTTATATCCGGCCCCTGCGCGTCCATCAATTCTTATCAACAGATTGTTTTGACTTGTTTCAATTTCTTCGTCGGGAAATCTTGTGACGACTTTACTCCAGAGATAGCCCACTCCGGGAGTGACCCCGACAGAAATGTAAAAATCTTTTTTCAAAACAAGGGTGTAATAATACCCTGCTCCTACAACAAGTTCAAAATCATTCGATTTCTGTGAAGTTATGAATTCAGTAACTTCCTGTCCATCATCGATGATATAATACCTGTAAAGGATTTGGGGCACAAAACTACCTGCACTTTTCAGCTGCCTTTCAGACTGTGTGGCGATGGCATTGAAGGAAAAATTCGGGTTGAACTTATATCCGGTAACTCCCTGAAAATTCTTGTAAACCATATCAGGAAAAAGAATATATGGATCCCCTTGCTGCCAGCCGGGTATATAATCAGGGGTGTTTTCTATGTAATAACCTTTGGTCTTGCCATAGCTAAGTTCCTGAAGCCACCTGTTGAAATTCAGACTTAGCCCAAAACCACCTGATTTGGTTTCTCCGCGCTGGGCATCATCATCATTCCCCGGAAGAAATTCGGCCACATACTTAATACTGAAGGAAATATATTTGTAGCTGACATGAAAGCGGCTCTCACTTTTAACATTGGGCGATATAATCAATTCATTATCAACCGTCTGATAATAAAATTTCTCCGTATCATTACTATGACTGAGTTTTAAGGTGAAATAATGATCTAGTTTTTCGAAATAAAAATTTGCTGGTTTGTTGGTGATTGTATCAGTTTCCTGTGCAAAAACATCGAAACTAACAGATATATACAATAAAATAAGGCAGATTGGTTGGTGTCGTTTCATGGAACAGTAAAAAGCCCAATTTAGAAAAAAAATAGTTATTGATAAATTATTTATAGAGATTAATTTGAGTAATAAAAGTCACTCAAATTTCGAACAGTTAGTCTATCTTTGAGATAATTCCCACCCAAAAACTGAAACTGCCATGGCAAAAGTCCTTGTTCTAGGTGCCGGTGTTGCAGGCCATACCGCCGCGCTCCTGCTCAAAAGAAAGTTAAAGAAAAATCATGAAGTAACTGTAATTAGTCCAAACAGTAAATACCAGTGGATCCCTTCCAATATTTGGGTAGGTGTTGGCCGCATGACTTCAGATCAGGTTACTTTCGGGCTTGATGATGTTTACAAAAAGCAAAATATACAATTTCGTCAGGCGAAAGCCATTTCCATTCACCCGCAAGGCGACAAATCGCGAAAACCCTATGTAACCTTCCAATATACTTCACCTGAAAAAAAAGGCGAAACCGGGTACGAGGAATATGATTACCTCATCAACGCAACCGGACCGAAATTAAAATTTGAGGCTACCGAAGGACTTGATCCTGCGTTAGGCAACACCCAATCAGTCTGTACTTTCGGTCACGCGGAACATGCGTGGGATAATTTACAGAAAGTAATGGCCAAAATGGAACAGGGCATAAAACAAACCCTGGTGGTAGGTACCGGAAATCCTACCGCTACCTGTCAGGGTGCCGCTTTCGAATATATCCTGAATATAGCGGATGAGATCAGAAAAAGAAAACTTTCAGACAAAGCAGAATTGATATGGATTACCAATGAATATGAGATCGGTGATTTTGGTATGGGTGGTGCCTTTGTAAAAAGGAACGGTTATATCACTTCGACTACCGTTTTTGGAGAATCAATATTAACAGAATACAACATAAGCTGGATCAAGCGAGCCGGAGTGCACAAAATAGAGAACAATACGATTTATTACGAAACACTTGACGGCGAATTTAAAACCCTGAACTACGATTTTACCATGCTGATCCCCTCCTTCTCCGGTGTCGAAATGAAGGCCTCTGATAAGGATGGCAAAGACATTACCAATGAGCTCTTTGCCCCCAATGGTTTTATGAAAGTGGATGCAGATTATACGCCGAAAAAATATGAAGAATGGACCGCAGAGGATTGGCCGAGTATCTACCAGAATCCCTCTTATGACAACATCTATGCTGCCGGCATCGCTTTTGCACCTCCCCATACCATTTCCAAACCCATGCAGACAAAAAATGGCAATAACCTTTTTCCAACAGCTCCACGAACCGGCATGCCCTCAGGGGTAATGGGAAAAGTAGTTGCTGAAAATATTGCAGAAAGAATCCTGAATAACGACCATAGCCATAAACACAAAGCTTCAATGGCTAAAATGGGTGCCGCCTGTGTGGTATCCGCCGGTTACGGACTAACCAAAGGCATGGCCGCCACCATGACGGTCTTTCCCATCGTACAGGACTATAAAAAATATCCAAACTGGGGCCGTGACCTAAATTATACTGTTGGAGAAGCAGGCCTTGCCGGGCATTGGATTAAAATTGTATTACACTACCTGTTTCTGTACAAAGCAAAAGCCAAACCTTTCTGGTGGCTCATCCCTGAATAAATCCTAAACCCGCAACCCATGAAAAACGAGATCCATATCAAACCTTACAGTGAAAATAGCTTTGTAACTGTCCCCGGCAGAACGACCAAAATCTTCAGAAAATTCATTCCCTGGCAAATGTACAGATTTGTAGTTCTGAACCTGAAGATCATGAAAATCATTATCGGCGGGCATTCATAAAAATGAAAGCAAGATTTTCGATCCGGCAATATTTTTGATACGGCATCTTGTGACAGCTATAAATGAACCAATCGCTCTTTAATAATTTAAACGGTTACTCTTCAAGTATTCAAGGTTCCGGGTTCTGAGTTCCCGGTTCAAGGTTCAGGGTTCAGGGTTCAAATAACACTCTATCTAATTACTCTGTTCACCACACATCACTCAATTCATAACTCATAATTCAAATTCACAACTCATCACTCAACATTCATAATTCATAATTCGTTTCTTCGTAAAACCACTTCACCCATTCAATTTCCCGCTCTCTTACTTTTTCGCACATGAATACTTGTGCTTTTAGATATATTATATAGTATACTTATACCTATCAAAAAGCTATTAAAAAGCATGATAATTGCATATTTTGTCACTTTGTCATGCACTTTTAGTGCTCTTTCAGTGCTCTTTCAGTGCACTCTCATCAGAATTAATGTACATTTTGTCATGAATTATCCATTAGGTAACACTAAGGTTTTCTGTTCCGGAAATTTTGTTTGAAGAGGATATTTAAGAATCGGTTTTAAGACCAAA
>JBFYPZ010000140.1:0-5815 GCA_041303035.1 Flavobacteriaceae bacterium | reverse complement strand
AAACTGAACCGGCAAATGAAACGATCTTAGTCGCAAGGCAACATTCAGGGGGGCTCCGCCAATTTTTTTGTAGTTCGGAAATTTATCCCACAACACTTCTCCAAAACAAATTATACTATTCATTATTATTTGATTTTAATGGGTCTTGCTACGAGAGAATTTATTTCAATTTCCTTCCAGGTCTTCAGGCTGAACGTATCGATCGGAGCATTCATAAAAAATATTTCTGTCATCACATAATCTCCCTCATCAATAAAAATTTCAATAGAAGCTTTGTCTAACCAGATTTTTATATTCAATTTTTCGTATCGGTCCTCAAATGGGGCCACTGAAACCGTATTTGCAAACTTTTCAGAAAAACCGGTAATACCGGCATGGGTCCGGTCAAAGGAAAAGATCTGTTTCTCATTGTCAATTACAAGGCTTATGTATTCATTCAGATTGTTGTAAAAACGCAGTTCGTATCTTTCATTTTTCATTCCGGCCAGATCCAAATCGATAAACGCGGCATTCAGGTCGATCTCTGCGCGCTGCAACAGCACAGTTTCATCTTTTACACTAAGATCTTTCTTGTCAATCGTTTTGCCGTAATATTTTTCAATTTCCTGCACAGGCATAGAAAATAATTTATAACCCTTGTCCGTCTTTCTTAAGTTCAAGGTTCGGGCTAAGGTCAGGGCACTGCGCCAGGTATTTGTTGGTACTTGGTTCGCATAATCCCAGTTCGACATCCAGCCAATAAAAATCCGGCGCCCATCCTTTTCAGGAATTCCTGACCAGGTCACACCGGCATAATTATCACGGCCAAAATCCACCCACTGGGGACCACTTTTTAACTGCATCTCAAATTTTGGATCGAGTACAAATTTTTTGCCGTCAAAATCGCCCACAAAATATTGTGTTCCCGAGCCGCCGTTGGCTCCTCCCGGATTCAGACTCTGGAGCAGCACCCACTTTTCTTCTTCTGCACCTTCCACTTTAATTGGAAACAGATCCGGGCACTCCCACACGCCGCCATGGGCACCGTAATTTTTTCCAAAATCAGACAAGAAAGTCCATGATTTCAAATCCTTTGAAGCGTAGAACATTGTTTTTTCATAGGTGGCCAATGTCATAACCCATTGCTGCCTCTTTTCATCCCAGATCACTTTCGGATCCCTGAAATCTTTCAGTCCCGGACTTTTTAAAACCGGATTATTTTCATATTTGGTCCACTTTTTGCCGCCATCCAGCGAATAAGCCAGGCCCTGACTCTGGTATACAGGAGCTCCGGCTTTTTCGGCGTCCATATTGTGGTAGGTGAAAATGGCCACAACAGGTGTTTGTCCGTCTTTGCCAAATCCCGAAGTATTACTCGTGTCAATAACCGCACTCCCCGAGAAAATGTAACCCAGGCTATCAGGATAAAGGGCTATTTCAAGTTCCTCCCAACTGACCAGGTCTTTGCTAACAGCATGGCCCCAGTGCATCGGGCCCCAAACCGCTGAATCGGGATAATGCTGAAAGAACAGATGGTAATTCCCGTCGAGGTAAAACATGCCGTTCGGGTCGTTCATCCAGTTCTTTTTAGGTGTAAAATGAAATTCCGGGCGGTAAACCTCATCTAAAACGATGTCTTTGGGTTTTTTTGAAAGTGTTTCTTTCATCTCTTTTTCTTTACACGAAAAGGTGGAAATAAAAACTACAAATACGATGAAATAATTTGCAATGCCGTTCATTTTTTTAATAATTGTTTACTCAATTCTTCCAGCGGAACCCCTTTGGTTTCAGGCATAATGAATGCAACGAACAGCAGCTGGAGTACCATCATGAGGGTAAATATCAGAAAAACCGCCCCTGCCCCTATGGTTGAAAAAAGAAAGGGAATAAGCGACGGAATAATGGCTGCAAGAACCCAGTGCGTTGAGCTTCCGAAAGCCTGTCCGGAAGCCCTGAGGTGGTTTGGGAAGATCTCGGAAATAAATACCCAGATCACAGCCCCTTGGCCGATGGCATGGGAAGCAATGAAAAAAAACAGAAATACGGGTACGGCCATACCCGTCCAGCCCAAAAAGAAAGCCGCTGATACCAGACCCAATGATATTATATACCCGACAGAGCCTATGTACATCAATACCTTTCTCCCCAGCCGGTCTATGAGGAAGATCCCCATCAGGGTAAAAACCAAATTGACCACACCAATTCCTATACTACTCAACAGCGCGGTGCTTTCACCCAAACCGGCCTCCTGAAAGATTCTGGGCGCATAATACAAGAAAGCGTTGATACCGGAAAACTGGTTAAAAAAAGCGATCAGAAAGGCCAGCATAAGCGGGAACCGGTACTTCTTTGTATAAATATGTTCTTCCTTATCAACAAAACTGTTTTCTGTTTTTATCTCTGTCATTAATTTCTCAATGTCAGCGCCGGGATTAATGATAGCCATCACCTTTTTTGCTTCTTCTGTTCTGGATTTTGAGATCAGCCACCGCGGACTCTCCGGAACGGCCAATACAAAGATCGTATAGATGAGTGCTGGAAACGCTTCAACCCCCATCATCCACCTCCAGGCGTTTTCTCCCACATTTCGCAAAAGGTAATTGGAGAGAAAAGCGATCAGTATGCCCAATACTATATTGAACTGGTATAATCCCACGAGCCGGCCCCGGTCTTTTGCCGGCGCTATTTCAGAAACATAGGCAGGAGCGGCTATTGTGGAAGCGCCCACGCCCAGACCTCCTAAAAACCTGAAAAATGCAAAGGTATACGGATCATTGGCCATTGCTGATCCCAATGCAGAAACAAAGTAAAATACACCGATCCAGATCAGTGTTTTTTTTCGTCCTATTTTATTGGTTGGAATTCCGCCAAAGAGGGCACCAACAACAGTGCCCCATAAAGCCATGGCCATAACAACGGCCCCGTGAAAGGCATCGGAAGAACCCCAGATCTCCTGAAGCTTTTTATCAGCCCCCGAGATGACGACCGTATCAAAGCCAAACAGGAATCCGGCCAATGCAGCAGTTATTGACCAGGCAAGGATTTTATTATTTGTCATAAAATATATTTTATTTAAAAAGTCCCCTTGATAAGGAGTTCGAAAAACCTGTGCAAAAAAAAAGGAAACTGATCAATAGTGCTTTGATCAATTTCCTACTCAAAACTAATATTTATGAAATACTTTGGGTAAAAAAAATTCACAATAAATACTGATCACGCCGGTTCAAAAAATCTAACTCACTCATAATCTATGCACTAAAATTATTGTTTACAATTAAACTTTTTCGTTTTTTCTGCAAAAAGTAAGAAAAATGCATCCGAAAACGTTTTCGATTATAGGGGTTTCAGAATTTTTATGTACCAGAATTAGTAAGAATATACCCAATTCAGCATGTTGTGGATGAAGAAATACCCTTTTAAAATTCACGAATTCTTGGAGCTCCCTGCAATAATTTGCCTGCTAATCCGTTCAGGAATAAAATTGTTTTAGATTTAATAATGGTTTCTGTTTCCCTCCCCGAACCGTTATGAGAAAAGAATTAACCATTTAATGCTCACTTTTCGATTATGGAGTTACAAACAACTTATCAGGAAGCCATCCTGTTCGCCGGTGAAAAACATTTTCTTCAAAATGTACCCGGCATAAAGGCTAATTATCTCCTGCATTTGTCAAATGTAGCCATGGAGGTACTTATGGCCGCCCATAATTCTGCCAATTTCAATGTGGATTTTGCCGTGCAGGTTGCCTTATTACACGATACACTGGAGGATACCAATACGAGTTACGCAGAATTGGCTGATTATTTCGGGACGGAAATTGCACAGGCGGTATTGGCCCTGACCAAAGATGACCAACTGCCTTATGATGAGCAAATGAGAGACAGCATAGACAGGATCAAAAAACTGCCACATGAGGTTTGGGCGGTAAAGATGGCCGACAGGATAAGCAATTTACAACCTCCTCCGGAGCACTGGAATACAGAACGGATCAAAAATTACAAACAGCAATCAACTCAGATCCTGGAATTGCTCAGGGATGGAAATGAATACCTGGCGAACAGACTGGAAAAAGCCATAAAAAATTATTCGTAAAATTAGGCATAGCCGACAGACTAAAAAACCTTAGGATAAGCCCCTTTTTAATTCTTCCAACCGCTTCTTTTTTTCGGGGGCCAGGTATTTTCTGGCAAAATCAGTATGGTACCGGTGGTTTTCGAGGAACTGTATCTGCTCCTTATGCCATTCCGTATCGCTTTGAATTACACCTCTCGACTTCAGTTCTTTAAACAGACGGTGGCTTTTTGAATAGTAATCAGACCTGCCCAGATAATCCAGGTCTGCGTCACAAATGATCTTTTCCAGGATATTTTTGGGCTTTTGAGGTATTCTCGTTGCCATGATCATGTTTTTTACCATCCTGATATCGCTATCCGGAAAGCCATGATCCCGCATGAGCCGTTCAGCGATGAGGCAGCTATGCATTTCATGGTCCTGAACGGAGATACTAAAGCCGGCATCATGCATCAGTACGGCCAGCCTAAGCAGTTTTGCCTGATGTGTATCTAACTTCTCCCGCCTGATATACTGATTGCATACACGTAAAGCATCCAATGTGTGGCCGATCTTGTGGTAGTAAATATTTTCTGGTAACTGTGATTCCAGTATCTGTAAAATCCTTTTTCGCAGCCTGTTGTATCCTTTCATCAATATTAAATGCGCGCTGAAATTAATCTAAAAATATAATTAATAACAAAACAAATGATAAAATATTATAATATTGAAAAATATGATCATTCATTATTGCTAAAAAACCCTGAATATACAAAGCGGATCAATTTAATGAGGGGGCAAGTCCTTTGGTTCTTTCAATTTCGGGCTGCTTCAATGAAATAACCTTGGGGCCGTTTACAAAATACATTTTCATATTGCCTTTATTTTTTACTTCGATCTCTCCCCGGAATTCGCAGTCATAGCTGTCTTTGATCAGTTCATAAGTATATTCCGAGACATTAATTTTACCGGCATCGGACATGCTTTCCATTCTTGAAGCCACATTTACTGTATCTCCCCAGATATCGTAAGCGAATTTTTTGAGTCCCACGACTCCGGCTACTATCGGGCCGGTATTGATACCTATGCGGATATCAAAGCAGGTAATGCCTTCAGGCTTTTGTTTTCTGGTATCTTCAACAAATGCCGCTATTTCAAATGCCGCCATAACCATTTTTTTGGGATGGTCTTCTGAAGGAAATGGCAATCCTCCGGCGCACATATAGGCATCACCAATGGTCTTGATCTTTTCCAGCCCGTATTTCTCTATGATCTGATCGAATTTAGAAAAGTAATAATCCACGCTTTTTACCAGCACATCAGGTGCGAGATGCTGAGAATAAGAAGTAAAACCCTTAAAATCACTAAATAAAACAGTTACAGAGTCGAAACTCTTGGCAGCTACTTTGCCATTGAGTTTAAGTTCTTCAGCGGTTTCTGCCGGTAAAATATTGCGCAACAGGTTATCTGATTTCTCTTTTTCTCCTTCAATGATGCCGTTGGTCTTTTTAACATATTTATACCGGTTAAAAATTCCCATTGCGATCAATAATAAGAGAAAAGTCGAAAAGATCGTACCATAGATAACATTCTTCTGGCGTTTTACTTCCAACTCCTTGATTTCTCCCTCCTTTTCCAGTAAAACAATTTCATCCTGTTTTTTGTCAAGGTCAAATTCAAATTGTAATCCCCTGATTTTGTCATCAGTCTCCAGGTTGAATATTAAATCCATTTGGTCAATGTACTTGGATTGATATTCGTATCCATTTTTGAAGTCCCCTATTTT
>JBFYPZ010000139.1:0-5819 GCA_041303035.1 Flavobacteriaceae bacterium | reverse complement strand
CAATAACGCCCTTTTCAACCGGTGATGGCAATTTGCCTCTATTAGAAACAAAATTATTCTCGAGGACTTTGGCTTCAGGGGTTAGTGTAAAGCCACTGCTTTTGGTCCCTTTGACATTCGCGGCCTTGTTAGCGGCCTTATTTGAACTGGCAATAGCTTCGCGTATGATCTTTTCGAGCTCTCTTTCAATACGATCTTCTTCCCTTTGCTTTTCCTTAATTTTTGTTGTGTATTCCTTCTCTTTTTGTTTTATGGATTTTATAACTTTTTCCTGGGATACTTTTTCTTTTGTGATGCTGTCTTTTTCTTCTTTATTTTCAGAAACCAATGCCTGTTTTTCTCCTTTTTTTTCTTTTAACAGATCGTTTAAATTTTGAAGTTTAATCGTTTCTGCCGTGATCTCTTCTCCCTGCTTTTTTTGATATCCGGCATATTGATCTATGTATTGTATGCGCTTATAGGCTTGTAAGAAACTTTCTGATGACAACAAAAACATCAGCTGGCTTTGTTTCGCCCTGCTTTTATATGCCTGAACAACCATCTCCGCATATTCTTTTTTGAGTGCATTCAAATGGCCTTCCAGTTGTGATACCTGCTTTTCGTTTTTTACGATATCCCGGTTTAATTCTGCGATCTCTTTATCAATAGTTCGTATCAACTCATCGCGAACATTGATTCGCTTATTGAGGTCGCGCAGGTCTATCAGCAGGTCTTTTTCCTTCGCTTTGGATTGAAACAGCAATTGGTTGATCTCCTGTATCTCCTTTTGAAGCTTTTTGCGTTGCTTCTCAAGTTCTGCTTTGCTCTGTGAAAAGGCTGAAAGGGAAGTAAATAGAAACAGTATCAGGGTAAAAAAAAGGAAACATTGCCTTTTGCAGGTTGTCCGTACTGATCCGTATTTAGTTTCTTTGTTTAAAAACATTAAACTCATCGCAACTTTATTTCCTTATAGCCCTCCGGTATTTTGAAGGGAAAATTCAAATGCTCTACAAACTCTATCTCTTTGAAATTGATTTCTAATGAAATGTTCTTATTTTTTTTCCTTGTTTGAAGGAATAAAGATCCGGGTAGCCAGACATTCTGTTTGTTTCTGTAATCTTTATAAACTATTTCAAGCCCCTTATCCCGATCCAAAATAAAAGATTCTCTGTTCATTTTAAAATGAACCGGATCGATCCGGAACACGGCCTCAAAATTATGGTTTTTATTTTTAGGAACTAATAAATAATTGTCTTCCTCAAGGGATAATTCCAGTTTTTCATTACGCAGGTCAACCAGGGCATTGCCCAATATCAGATTCTGAAGCATCTGAAAGTCAAACTCAATGCCGGTTAAGTCACTGATAAGCCGGAAATCACCATCAAAATAAGATTTGCCGATCACTTCGTAGAAAGATGCTTTTTCCGGTGTTATATATAGTTTTCCCAGCGGAAACCCAAGTTTGTTTATACTGATCCAGATCGCCGTATCTTTGATCATTCTGCAAGAAGCCTCCAGGGCCATCTCATCCGCTTCATTTTTATATCTCACTGACATTTTTGAAGTGAATTTCAGTGGTCTGTCAACAGCTGTATAATGGCGTGCCACAATTTCCTTCGGGGGCAGGTAAGTGGTATTTAAACCAGCTGTTTTAGCACTTTTACAGGCACTAAAAGCAGTTAATATAAAAATTATATACACAAACTTCCTGATACTATTTTTGCCCATCTTTTAATTCAATCATTTTGTTATAGTATTCCGTCGCCTTGATATTTTCTCCTAAAGCCTTATGGGCCAGACTAAGGTTTTCATAAAATTTCGCCTCCATGATCGGATCATCGGCAATCCATTCTCTGCCGTCATCCAGTACCTTTATTGCCTCTCTGTATTTTCGAAAACTATTCAGGGCAATGCCGTACATTAAATATATATACGCCTGTTCCGGATAAAGAGACAAGGCCAGCTTGCTGTCTTCCAGAAGCAGGGAAAATTGCCTTGTCTTCAATTCATTATCTAAAACAGCAACCAGTGATTTATAATCCTTTTTTTCATTGTAAATGCCTTTTAGTTTATCGAGGTTCGACTGAGGCGACACGGGTCTTTCCTCAGGTTCTGCCAAAGTTTGTGATTTTTCCTGAAGCAAAGATTGTTTTATGGCATCAAATGAATCGGGCAATCTGTTTTCGGAAGTCAACTTATTCATCAAATCTTTTGCCTCCTCCATTTTTCCTGCCTGAATAAATATATAGATCATATCCGGTTCTTCATCAGGGCGCTGGGCAATGATGCGCATTTGTGCTTTTATCGCTCCTTCAAAATCGCTTTGACGTAAATTGATCTCTTTCAAATGCCTCAGTATATACAGGTTCTTAGCCTGAATTTCGAGGGCTTTGTTTGCGTAGTATTCCGATTCCGTGTATTTGCTGAGCTCAAAATAATTTTTTGAAAACTCGAACATCACGGCGATATTTTCACTATCAATATCCTGACACTCTTCCAGGGCATAGATCGCTTTATCAAAGTTTCCGATCGCCTTTTGTTGCAGTGCCTCATAAAAAAATGTGTCAAAATTGATTTCTTGCTGTTCCTCCTGCAACTGGGAGCGCATAGCCTCATCCTCCTGCCCGGTCAAAGCAGCAGAACACATGAGAAAGCAAAGCAATTTGAAAGAAAAATTCATTTCAATTTTATCAATTCAACATAGAATAATCACCCAGACTTACTGATTTGAAACTGCCGTCAAACTGTACGTGGTTTCCAATCATGGCTCCGTCTAGATTTGCATTTTTAATGCTTGTGTTCGTCTGTATCAACGAATTTTTAATCACAGAATTTTCAACCCTGCAATGATCACCCAGCGAAACATTCGGGCCGATCGTTGTGTTTTGCAATACGACCCTGCTGCCAATATAACAGGGTTCAATGATCGTAGCATTTTCAAAAACTACATCGGGTGAAACCAGATTGACGCCCTCTGCTTTTGCAAATTGTAATATTTTACCATTTGTCTCTACGGTTATTTCCTTATTCCCGCAATCCATCCATTCACTAACTTCTCCGGGAACAAATTTCATGCCTTTCTGCTTCATATTCTCAAGGGCATTGGTCAACTGGAATTCTCCTTTTTCGGTGATGTTGTTATCCAGTAAATATTGTATCTCTTTGCGCAAGACACTGCCTTCCTTAAAATAATAGATCCCTATGATAGCCAGGTCTGAGACAAAATCTTTGGGTTTTTCAACAAAATCAGTGATCACTCCTTCTTTGAGCTTCACCACGCCATAGGCGCCTGGATTATCTACCTGTTTAACCCAGATCGAGCCGTCTGAATTTTTATCAAGATGAAAATTTGCCCTGAACAACGTGTCGGCGAAAGCCACAACACAGGGGCCATCCAATGATTCCTTGGCGCATTGTATGGCATGAGCCGTACCCAAAGCTTCCTCCTGAACCGTTACAATTCCTTTGGCGCCCAGGCTTTTTGCAATAGCCAGCAATTTTTCTTCTGTATCTTTTGGAAAACTCGGGCCGATCACAAAGGCGATCTCTTCTACTTTTTGATCTACAACTTTCACGATATCTTCAACGAGTCTCTGTACAATTGGTTTTCCGGCAATTAAGGTAAGTGGTTTGGGGATGGTTAGGGTGTGCGGCCTCAATCGGGAACCGATTCCGGCCATGGGAACGATGATCTTCATATTGTTTATTTTTAAAATAAGAAAACGGGCAAATATACATAAAATTGCAGGGAAAAAACGATTAATAGCTGTGCACATAGGCCCCGCTGTCGCCGGTAATATGGAGTTCTACCCCTCTGGCTTTGCAGGTCTTTTCCCAGATTTTTATAAGATACCGCCTATTCGACCCGTCGGCGATGATCATTTTTGGCTGAAAATGTCCGATCAGTCTGTCGAGATTGATCTTTGGAGAATTGCTCAGAATAATATGCGGGCTTGACACAGAAAGGTCTGTAAAAACAAAATCTTTTGTTATGAGCAAATAATTCACTTCCCCACAAGGGATCAGTCTCAATCCCATTGGCTGGAGCTGTATCCTCTTTACCTGATTTGCAGCCAAATAATTGGTGAGATACAATTCCATGCTGTTCATGCTGTCTTTACTTTTAATAAGCTCTGCGAAACGTCCTTTTCTGTGTATTAGTGTTGTCTCTTTGAACTTTTGCATGACCACCAGCTCATTCGCTGAACTTATTTTTTTTTTCTGAATGAGAACTGTTACCTGAATAAAAATAATCATGATAAATAAAAAGGGTAGCAGGGAAAAATTGCGTTCTTTCCAAAAGGCAAATGCCAGAAAAAGAAAAATATACAAGGCTATGGTTGTACTGACCGGTAAATGAATATTGTTAAAAACAAATCCTTCTGCCGAACCCAGCCAGGCTATTCCCATATTTAAAAAATCAACAGCTTGCCCAAAGACCGTGGCTAACAATCGGGGCAAAACATCAAAATAAGCAAGTAGGATTACTACAAATCCTAAGCCGAGGATCAGACCCAGAAAAGGAAGAAAAATCAGGCTTGAAATGAGAAACAATCCGGAGAACTGATGAAAATAATACAAGCTTAATGGGAGCACGCCCAGCTGAGCCGCAAGGGTTACCGTGGCTAAGTTCCAGAAGTAGGAGCCAATTCTGTTTTTGGGTTGGTATGTTTTCTTTAGCAGGGGTTGAAAACCAACAATAAAAAATACGGCCATATAACTCATTTGAAAACCGACCTGCCAGAGGTAAAAAGGATGCAGTAACAGCAATAAAAAAAGGGAAGTAACCAGTGCGTTTTGCACCGTGATCCTCCTTTTGAACTGCAAACCGATCAGAACAGCTGTAAACATGGTTACAGCCCGCACCACCGAAGCCGAAAATCCGATGAGAAAGGCATAAAACCACAAAAAGAGGAGTAGCAGTGCAAAATGAACTGTTTTTCCATACTTTAAGCGCAACAGAGGTTTTAAAAGCATTTTGAGGAACAGCATTAAAATGCCTATATGCAGTCCCGAAATAGCCAGAATATGTACCATCCCTGTGTTTTTATAATCGTTGTACAATGCGGCATTCATTTCCTGTTTCTGGCCCAGGAACATGGCCTGAACTATAGCCATGGCATCCGGGGAAATGGATTTCTGCGACAGATTTTTTACGATCCGCTGCCTTATTTTAAAGGCTCTTCCATTCATGGTTTCTTTTTCCGGTGCTTTTCTCAAATAAGTCCCTGGTTTAAGATACATCTGATCAAAAACCTGCTCTTTTTCGAGGTAATCACGGTATGAAAACTGGTTAGGATTTTGGTCAGGAGGAACAGGAACCATTTCGCTTTTGCAAGAGATCAAATCCTCGGTTTGCCAGTCTGCTTGAGTACTGTCTTTGGTTATATACAACAACAACTTACCCTCGGTTTTGCTTTGCCCAACTTGTTTTACTTCAGCAAAATAACTGTGGTATCTGCTATTTGGTTTAAGCTGTTTATCAAGTTGTAAAAGCAGGACATCCCCGCCTTGTAAAAAATTCCGGTAATGTTTCGGATTATTGAGAACCTGACGTGAATGGATCGTGATCAAACCGATGACAAAAAACAGTAAAAATGCCAGCCCGGTGAATAAAGAATACCCTTGATCTTTTTTATTGATATACCTCATTACAACGAACATGACAAGAACCAATACGAGGCAAAAGAATAAAGCAGTCAATACCGGAATTTGCCGGCCATAGCCGGTATAAATTCCCAGTGCTAAAAACAGCGCCAGCCATGTAGGGATGTATTTGAATTGAACCACAAGCTTGCTTTGTGGTTAATGCAGATTTTATAAAATTGTAAACGCAGGAA
>JBFYPZ010000138.1:0-6604 GCA_041303035.1 Flavobacteriaceae bacterium | reverse complement strand
TCAGCCATGAGCTCGGTGAAATTGTAGTATCGGTGAAGATGCCGATTACCCGCTACGGGACGAAAAGACCCCGTGCACCTTTACTATAGCTTAGTATTGACTTTGGATAAGTAATGTGTAGGATAGGTGGGAGACTTTGAAGCAGCATCGCCAGGTGTTGTGGAGTCGTCCTTGAAATGGACAGTGCTTGGTGGGTAGTTTGACTGGGGTGGTCGCCTCCAAAAGAGTAACGGAGGCTTCTAAAGGTACCCTCAGCACGCTTGGTAACCGTGCGTAGAGTGCAATGCGTCACATCCTGGGGCTGGAGAAGGTCCCAAGGGTTGGGCTGTTCGCCCATTAAAGTGGCACGCGAGCTGGGTTCAGAACGTCGTGAGACAGTTCGGTCTCTATCTGTAGTGGGCGTTAGAAATTTGAGTGGATCTGATTCTAGTACGAGAGGACCGAATTGGACCAACCTCTAGTGTACCAGTTGTCTCGCCAGGGGCATTGCTGGGTAGCTACGTTGGGAAGGGATAAGCGCTGAAAGCATATAAGCGCGAAACCCACCACAAGATGAGATTTCTTTTAAGGGTCGTGGGAGACTACCACGTTGATAGGCTACAGGTGTAAAGGCAGTAATGTCATAGCCGAGTAGTACTAATAACCCATAGGCTTATGTACGCTATCTCCCGTTTGAGTGATCAGACGGGGGAGAACCTCTTTAAAATAAAGTAAAAAATCTACAGCGATACCATTATATTGATATGTCAACACCTAGGTGTTAAGCCACCTAACTCTTCCCATTCCGAACAGAGAAGTTAAACCTGTCAGCGCCGATGGTACTACCCATGGTGGGAGAGTAGGTCGTTGCCTTTCTTTGAAAACCCGATTCAATACGAATCGGGTTTTCTGTTTTTATAAACTTCCCGACCAATGTTCCGGTATCCTGGTAGTTAAGTTATACCAACAGCATATCTCTTTAAAAAATTAAACGATTTTTTTAACAGATGTTCCGAACCGTGATATTGGTCATACAAAATGGCCGCGAATTGACTTAACTTTGTATAGCATGAATGCCAAATATAAACTAAGTCTAAAAGCATGAACAAAAGGACAGCGATCATCTATTCTTCCGTCGACGGTCAAACCCGAAGAATATGTGAAGAAATTAAAGAAGTCTTACACAAAAACGATCAGCCTGCTGAGCTTTATTCCATCGATGATTTTATGGGCTCTGTATCAGACTATGACCTGCTCATCATCGGATCCAGCATCCGGTACGGAGTGCACAACGAGAAGATTATCGGTTTTATCGAAAAAAACAAGGAAAAGCTGGATACCATAAAAACGGCTTTTTTTTCAGTGAACCTGGTGGCGAGAAAACCGGAAAAGAACAGTCCGGAAACAAATCCCTATATGCTCAAGTACCTTAAAACAACAGCCTGGAGACCAAAAAAACTCGAAGTATTTGCCGGTAAACTGGATTATAAAAAATACAAATTCTTTGACCGGACCATGATCCGGTTCATCATGTGGATGACCAAAGGACCCACCGACCCCAATGTGGAAATTGAATACACAAACTGGGAACAGGTGAGGGCATTCGGAAAGGAAGTGAGCGCCATGTGATCTTCAACAGGAATTACACGGGAATCTTTCTTGTACACGCATTTGGAGTTTATTTATAGTACCTTTGTACCAAATATGGTATCAAAACTATGCAAACCGATTCCCTCCATCCCGGATTTTCCATTGATTGTGTCGTTTTTGGCTACCACAAAAGATCACTTCAGGTATTGCTGCTCAAGCTCAAATTAATCGATGCCTGGGCCTTGCCCGGCGGTTTTTTGGAACGGCATCGTGATGTTGACGACGAAGCGGTCCGAATTTTAAGAGACCGAACCGGTTTGGACAAGATATTCTTGCAGCAGTTTCATCTGTTTGGCGCTGTCTCAAGAAATTCAACAGATCATGTAGCATCGCTTTTGGAAAAAGGTGTGATCGATCAGGAACTCGGCACCTGGTTTAAACAGCGATTTCTGACTTTGGGTTATTACGCCCTCGTCGACTTCACAGAGATCAGGAAGATGACGCCAGATCCTATTTCGGAATTCTGTAGCTTTTACACTTTAAATGAATTACCTCCCCTTTTTTTGGATCACAAAGAGATCATTGAAAAGGCCCATAAAACCTTGAAAAGCGCACTCAATTACGAGCCAATTGGCATGAATTTGTTACCTGCCCATTTTACCATGCCCGAGTTGCAGGGACTTTATGAAACCATTTTGGAGAAAAAACTCGATCGCCGAAATTTTGCGCGCAGGATTAAAAATTATGACATCATCAAACCCGCAGTTTTAAAAAAAGGGGAGAACCAGAATAAAAATCCCCGGTTGTACGAGTTCGACAAGGAAAAATACCATGCTGCCCTTGAACTGGGATTTCACTCGGGCTGGTAGGGATTGTATTTCTGTTCAGGCTCTGTCATTGAGTTTTTATTTTTTTTACAGTAAAGAAAACACGTATGAAATCGCTGATCTTGTTTTTATTATTAATCCAGACACCTATGATCATCTTTGAATTTAATACAAAAAGTGATATACGAAATTGGCAAATCGTTGACGATGAAGTGATGGGAGGCCAATCCAATGGCAGGTTTTATCTGCATAAGGAAGGCTACGGCGTTTTTGAAGGAATGGTTTCCCTTGAGAACAACGGGGGTTTTTCTTCCGTCCGCTACCGTTTCGATACAAAAAATATCAGGAAATACAACAAAATAGTACTTCGGCTAAAAGGTGACGGAAAGGCATATCAGTTCAGACTGAAAACAGATATGTATGATTCTTTTTCCTACATTCATCCTATTCAGACCAGTGGCAAACCAGAAACCCTTGAAATTCCCTTATCGGACATGTACCCTTCCTTCAGGGGCAGAAAACTGGAATTGCCGAACTATAACGGTGAAAAACTACAGGAGATCGCATTCCTGATCGGGAACAAAAAAGAGGAACAGTTCCGTTTGGAGATCATGAGCATCACACTGGAATAATACCAAACCTGACAGGTAAGCTGAATGGTTCCATCTGTTTAATCTCATTGTTTCCTGTTTCAGTACTTGCCGCATTTTTTTTATGCGATCGGGTTCCATGCCTGAGCAGATTATTTCTTATTTTTAAAAAATGAAAACCCACTACCATATTATTATCGCCGGAGCCGGAGGGATAGCAGAAGCTGCAGCGCTGATGCTCGCTGAATTAAGTGTACTTACACCGGGTATTTATGTCGGAAACAGAAACCTTGAAAAGGCGGAAAAACTCGTGCAGTGGGTTCAGGCCGGTACAACCAGGCCTTGTGACATACAGGCATTTCACTTGACTGAAGATGTCAACCCGGGTATGGAGCAGATCCTCCGCCAAGGAGATATACTACTCGATTGCCTGCCGGGTCATCTGGCTCCAAAAATGGCTGCACTGGCAAAAAAATTCCAACTGCACTATGCCAATTTAACAGAATATGTTTCAGAAACGGAAGAGATCATAGCCCTGGCCAAAGATGTAAAAACGGGATTTTTATTGCAAACAGGACTGGCGCCAGGTTACATCAATGTACTTGGACACCAGCTTTTCAGGCAGTTCTGTCTGGACTTTGCTGTGGCAAAAGCAGACAAGCTGGAAATGAAGGTCGGTGCCCTGACACGCCATGCCGTGGCACCTCATTACTATGGTTTTACCTGGAGCCCCGTTGGTGTGGCAACCGAATATGTAAAGGATGCCCTGGGTATCCGGGAGTTTAAAAAAACCAGCCTGCCTGCGCTGACGGGAAGGTCAGCCATTTTGATCGAAGGGATAAGCTATGAGGAAGCACTTACTTCCGGTGGTGCCGCAGACCTTCCTGATGCCCTTGCAAACAAGGTAAAAAACCTTGATTACAAAACGCTCAGATATCCCGGGCACTACGCATGGATAGAGGAACAGATCAAAAAGGGTGAACAGGGAAATGACCCTGTGGCTGCTTTACAAAGAAAAATGGAAGAAGCTATACCCCATATTGAGGATGACCTCGTCGTTTTGTATGCCTCAGTGGAGGGACATGATGCAGCGGGTATACTGCGTAGGCGAGAAATAGCGAAACGTATTTACCCTCAGAAAATCGGAAAACACCAACTGAGAGCGATACAAACAACTACCGCCGCACCCCTGCTTCAGGCTGCACAGATCTTGCTCGACGGCGAAAGTAAGGGCATAATCCTGCAAAGTGCTGTCGATCCCGATTTGTTTCTAAATGGAAATTATATTAAAGCGGTTTATGGCTGATCTGTATAATCCTATATAATTTTTGAGATTGTTTTATTTAATTGTGAACTTGGAGTACATTTAAGACCTGAATTGTGATTATGCAAAGAAGACTGGCTTTAAAAAATATCGGTGCACTTGGTCTGGGTCTAGCGCTGTTTCCTGCCTGTGATTTCAATCAGGAGAAGACATTAACCGCGTTGCCGGGCTTCAATCTGAGTCCCGCACAGGAAAAACTCCTGAAGGAAGTTGTTTCAGCCATTTTGCCAGCTGAAGCTGCCGGTGCGTCCTTACAATTGCATGCCTTTGTGCAGCTCATGGTAAATGATTGTTGCTCTGAAAAGGAACAGGCCGCTTTTATCAGCGGGCTCGAAGAACTTGAAATGGAGGCAAAAAAACAAAACAGCAAGCCTTTTACAAAGTTGACTTCTGCAGAAAAGGAGGAACTGTTGAACAGGCTCCTCTCCGGAACCGGAGGATCTGTACATGAATTTCTGAAGTTGAGCAAGCATTATGCAGTACTGGGATTCATGTATTCCGAATACGTAATGACCAAGGAAATGCCTTATACCTTAGTCCCTGGCAGATACGGGCTCTGTGAGACAATTGAGGGATCAAGTAAAATAAACATCAATGCCTGATAACAAGAAAACAAAAGAAGAAAGAACATTTGATGCCATTGTGATCGGTTCAGGGATGAGCGGGGGTTGGGCTGCCAAAGAGTTTTGCGAAAAAGGATTAAAAACACTCGTACTGGAACGCGGACCGGATGTAAAACACAATGTTGATTATCCGACAACCAATAAATTTCCCTGGGAATTTCCCCACAGGGGAACGATGCCGCATGATGTTATTAAAGATAACCCGATTGTAAGCAGGTGCTACGCTTTCAAGGAAGATGCCGCACATTTTTTTGTTAAGGATAAGGAACACCCTTACGTTCAGGATAAACCTTTTGACTGGATCAGAGGGTACCAGACAGGGGGAAGATCTTTGTTGTGGGCCAGGCAAACCCAGCGCTGGAGCGATTACGACTTTGAAGGTCCGGCCCGTGATCAATTTGCAGTTGACTGGCCAATCCGCTACCGGGAGCTTGCACCCTGGTACAGTTATGTTGAAAAGTTTGTCGGCATAGCAGGTAACAACGATGGCTTACCGGAACTGCCCGATGGGGAGTTTTTACCAGCCATGGGTTTGAATTGTGTTGAAAAGCACTTTAGTGAAAAGGTT
The DNA here is from genome assembly GCA_041303035.1 of Flavobacteriaceae bacterium. GTDB lineage: Bacteria > Bacteroidota > Bacteroidia > Flavobacteriales > Flavobacteriaceae > Namhaeicola. The sequence goes on along the minus strand of JBFYPZ010000138.1, from coordinate 1,103 downwards.
GCCGCACACTATAAAAACAGACATGTGATCAGCGGCAGGTGTGCCCATATAACAGAACAAAAAGAAATTTTTAACCTGCAGGGCAGATCAAAATGCCAGTTCAGAGATTTATGCCAGCGGGGTTGCCCTTTTGGAGGCTATTTCAGCAGCAATTCAAGTACCATACCCTGGGCTATGAAAACAGGCAAGCTCACCCTGGTGAATCATGCCGTTGTCCATTCTGTGATTTATGATGATAAAAAGGAAAAAGCAACGGGGGTTTTGGTCATCAACTCTGAAACCAAAGAGACCAGCGAATTTTTTGGCAATATTATTTTTGTGAATGCCGGAGCGCTAAATACCAACCTGATCCTGCTGAATTCTGTGTCTTCCCGATTTCCTCAGGGACTGGGAAATGATAACGGACTGCTGGGAAAATACATAGCATTTCACAATTACCGGATAAATATTTTTGCTGAATTTGAAGGCCTTGAAGACAAGTATACCACAGGAAGAAGACCTACCGCCGCCTATATTCCGAGATTCAGAAATGTGCTGAAGCAGGAAACAGATTTTTTAAGGGGCTATGCTACTTATCTCTCCGGCATCAGAAAAATTGTTACGAATACAGATGGAATAGGTGAAACACTGAAAAAGGGACTGTTGAATCCGACTTACGGCCCCTGGGAACTCACCGGACAGTTCATGGGAGAGACTATTCCTAAAGAAGGAAGCAAGGTCACACTCGACCCTCATATAAAAGATACCTGGGGCATGCCCTTGCTCAAGATTGATGTGGGCTATGACGAAAATGACGAAAAGATGACAGCAGATTTTATAGAGCAATTTACTGAAATGTTTACGGTAGCGGGTTATACGAACATACGCACGCTTGATTCAAAACAGGCGCCGGGACTCGATATACACGAGATGGGAGGGGTTCGTATGGGCAGAGATCCGAAAACATCCCTGCTCAACGCATGGAATCAATTGCACAGTTGTAAAAATGTTTATGTAACAGATGGAGCCTGTATGACCTCAACTGCAACACAGAACCCGTCATTGACCTATATGGCCCTTACCGCCAGGGCCTGTGATTTTGCAATAAAAGAATCAAAAAAAGG
>JBFYPZ010000137.1:0-5968 GCA_041303035.1 Flavobacteriaceae bacterium | reverse complement strand
TTTCAATTGGGTCTCGCTTTAGCTTTATTCGTAATTTATATTGCTCTTGAATGGAAAACCGCAGACAGATCCATTGATGAACTTAAAAACCTCATTTCACAAACAGAAATAGTGGAAGAAATTCCGCTCACGGAAAGAATTATTGAGACAAAGCCTTTGCCTCCTCCTCCACCGGCACCCGAAAAAATTGAGATCATTAAAGATAATGTCGAGATAGAAGAAACTGTATTGGAATCAACAGAGACCAGTCAGTCTCAGGCAGTTGTTATCAGTGAAGTTAAAATTACTGAGGTTGTTGAAGTGGAAGAAGTCCCTGAAGATGTACCATTTGCCATCATTGAAGAAGCGCCCATATTTCCGGGCTGTAAGGGATCCAAGGAAGAAAAGAGAAAATGCCTGCAGGATCAAATACAGAAACACGTAAATGACAATTTCAATACCGGATTGGCATCTGAACTGGGTTTGCCGGCCGGAAAGAAAAAAGTGCATGTTCAATTCAATATAGACAAAGATGGCAATATCACCAATGTGGCGGCACGCGGACCGCATGCCAGACTTGAAAAAGAAGCCGTAAGGGTAGTTGAGAAATTGCCAAAAATGGTTCCCGGAAAACAAAGAGGCAGACCGGTAGGTGTAAAATATACACTGCCAATCACCCTGATCGTTGAAGAGGGTACCTGATCAATCCCTGAGAAGAACATTGATAAATTAGATTCTTTATCCTATCAATTAATTTGTAAATTTGAGGGTCTAAATTGTATCCATGTTTCCTGATTTAAAAAACCTCCCATCTTTTGACACGCTGGGCGTTGAAGAAAAAATTCAGCGCTTTTGTACCAGAAGCATCAAAAATGAAAGCAAGACTGAGGGTTTGAAGCTGGCATTGAGCATGCTGGATCTCACAACACTTGAAGGTAAGGATACCCGGGGAAAAGTGGAGCAGTTGTGCTATAAGGCCATGCACCTGCATGAATCCATGCCCGGTCTGCCAACTGCGGCTGCGGTTTGTGTTTATCCGTCTATGGTCAGGTATGCCAAAAAGGCCCTTCATAACTCGGGTGTACATGTTGCCTCCGTAGCAACTGCCTTTCCCAGCGGACAATCCGGTTTGGAAATTAAAATTGCCGATACCAGAATGGCCGTAGATGAGGGTGCTGATGAAGTTGATATGGTCATCTCAAGAGGAGAATTTCTCTCCGGAAATTACCGGTATATTTTTGATGAAATTGCTGCGATAAAAACTGCCTGCCAGCATGCCCATCTCAAAGTAATACTCGAGACAGGGGAACTGGAAACGCTCGACAACGTGAGAAAGGCCAGTGAAATAGCCATGCACGCCGGTGCTGATTTCATAAAGACTTCCACCGGTAAAATTCAGCCTGCCGCCACATTGCCAGTTACCTATGTAATGCTTAGCGCTATAAAAGATCATTATTTGCAAACCGGAAGGATGGTTGGTATGAAACCTGCAGGCGGGATCTCCACCTCGAAAATTGCCCTTCAGTATCTGGTGATGCTCAATGAAGTTCTGGGTGAACCCTGGATGAATAAAGATTATTTCCGATTTGGCGCGAGCAGCCTGGCAAATGATATACTCATGCAATTGTCGAAAGCCAAAACAGGCTTTTATCAATCCGATAATTATTTTTCAAAGGATTAAATATGAAAGATACCACCGAAAATGTCAAGTTTAAGGCAGCCTGGAAATACGCTCCTGCACCCGAAGCTACAGACCATGTTCAGATCAGTTCAAGTTATGATCTTTTCATCAACGGACAATTCGTGCCACCCAAAAACAAGGTGTATTTTGAAACGACCGATCCTTCAAACGGGAAAATACTGGCCAAAGTGGCTATGGCAGATAAAGATGATGTTGATCTGGCCGTCAGTGCAGCGAAAATTGCATTTAAATCCTGGTCAAAAATAAAACCACAGGAAAGAGGAAAATACATCTTCAGAATAGCGCGATTAATTCAGGAGCGCGCCCGTGAGTTTGCGGTCATCGAGTCGATGAACGGAGGAAAACCCATACGTGAATCGCGGGATATCGATGTGCCCCTGGCAGCGAATCACTTTTTTTATTATGCGGGTTGGAGCGACAAGCTCGCCTATGCTTTCCCGAACCGAAATCCGGCACCACTGGGTGTAGTCGGGCAAATTATTCCCTGGAATTTTCCCTTGCTTATGGCAGCCTGGAAGATCGCTCCTGCTCTGGCAACCGGAAATACGGTCGTCCTTAAACCTGCCGAAACAACTCCCCTAACTGCTCTAAAACTGGCAGAACTCATACAGGAAAGCGGTTTGCCCAAAGGAGTTGTGAACATCATTACCGGTGATGGGTCAACAGGTGCAGAACTGGTTCAACATCCCGATGTGGCAAAAATTGCCTTTACCGGCTCAACGGCAGTAGGTAAGTTTATTAAAAAAGCAACGGCCGGTACCAACAAAAAACTGAGTCTCGAACTGGGAGGCAAAGGTGCAAACATCATCTTTGAAGATGCCGCAATCGATCAGGCAGTAGAGGGTATAGTCAATGCCATATTCTTTAATCAGGGACATGTATGCTGCGCCGGTTCCAGATTATTTGTACAGGAGTCAGTGGCTGATCAGGTAATACAAAAACTAAAGGACAGAATGTCAACACTGATCGTTGGCAATCCACTGGATAAAAACACAGACATCGGAGCCATTAACTCTAAAAAACAACTCGACACAATCAACAGATATATTGCGCTCGGGAAAAAGGAAGGTGCCAGTATCTATCAGAGCGAATGCCATCTGCCCGAAAAAGGAAACTGGTGTCCTCCTACCCTTTTTATGGAGGTTTCACAATCCCATAAAATCGTTCAGGAGGAAATATTCGGGCCGGTACTTACCATACAAACATTCAGAACAATAGCAGAGGTCATAGAAAAGGCCAACAATACTCCTTATGGCTTGTCAGCGGGTGTATGGACTCAAAACGGAGCAAAAATATTTCATATGACCCAAAAATTAAATGCGGGTGTAGTCTGGGCCAATACCTTTAATAAATTCGATGCAGCCTCGCCTTTCGGTGGATACAAAGAGAGCGGATTTGGAAGGGAAGGCGGTTTACACGGATTAAAACCCTATTTAAAATTTGACTAATTCGCATACCATGGACAGACTTGACGTACTCAAAACATACAAATTATTTATAGGGGGAGCTTTTCCGAGAACGGAATCAGGCCGGTATGAGGCTATCAGAGACAAAAGAGGAAACCTGATCGCAAATATCTGCCTCTCTTCAAGAAAAGATTTCCGAAATGCGGTGGTAGTTGCCAGGAAAGCTCAGGAGGGCTGGAATAAAGCATCACAACTCTTAAAAGGGCAGGTGCTGTACCGGATTGCCGAAATGCTCGAAGCGAGAAAGGAACAGTTCGTTGAAGAACTGGTAAGACAGGGACTCAGCAGAAAAGCAGCGGTCAAAGAGCTCGAATTGTCTGTTGACAGATTGGTGTACTACGCAGGCTGGAGCGATAAATACCAGCAGATTTTCAGCACTGTAAATCCTGTAAACAGCAGTCATTTTAATTTTTCCGTGCTTGAGCCCATGGGGCTTGTGGCCATCATCGCTCCTGAAAATGATTCTTTGCTCGGACTTGTTTCCGTTCTGGCACCTGCCATAGTGGGCGGTAATACCGTGGTCCTGCTGGCCAGCGAATCCAGGCCACTTTGCTCCATTTCATTTGCTGAGGTGCTGAATACTTCTGATGTACCTCCAGGCGTGGTCAATATACTCACAGGCAAAACCGCTGAAATCCTTCCGCAAATGGCCTCTCATATGGATGTAAATGCCATTGTTTATTGCGGAAACAAAGAAGCTGAAATGAAGAAAATTAACGAACTGGCCAGTGAGAATATCAAAAGAGTTGTTTTTTACAAAAAGCAAAACTGGGAGCATCCAAGCGATGAATCTCCTTATTTTATCGAAAAATTGCAGGAAGTGAAAACAACCTGGCATCCAGTTAAAATCTAAATCAAAAAAATATAGTATGAGTTCAACTTCTTATTTTGCGCATGAAACAGCCGTTATTGATGCGAACTGCCGAATCGGTGCCGGTACAAAAATCTGGCATTTCAGTCACATTATGTCTGACTGCACCATCGGGGAAAAATGCAATATCGGACAAAATGTGGTCGTTTCTCCTCAGGTTGTTTTAGGGAACAACGTAAAAGTGCAGAACAATGTTTCCATCTATACCGGTGTTATCTGTGAAGATGACGTTTTTCTGGGTCCGTCCATGGTATTTACCAATGTGATCAATCCCCGCAGTGCTGTGATCCGCAAAGATGAATACAAACAAACTGTTGTAAAGAAAGGTGCTTCTATAGGTGCCAATGCTACGCTAATTTGTGGAAATAATATAGGTGAATATGCCCTGATCGGTGCCGGCAGCGTGGTGACTAAGGAAGTAAAACCTTATGCGCTGGTGGTTGGAAATCCGTCCCGGCAGATTGGCTGGGTGAGCGAATATGGGCATCGTCTCAATTTTGACGATAAAGGCATGGCCGTTTGTCCGGAAACCAATGAAAAATATGTCCTTGCAAACAATCTTGTAAAGAAAATCGTTTAGATTTGCACCGCAATCCATTTTTGGAGGGCCCTATGTATCCTCAGAAATGAATTTTATAAAAAAATATGAAAATTTTATATTCCTTTATTTCCCTGTTCCTTTTCACCGGTATTCTTGTTGCACAGATCGAAAAAGCGCCGGTTTACCCGGGTTGTGAAAGTCTTGATACCAAACAAACCGAGAAATGCTTTTTTCAGAAATTACGCCATGATGTGATCACCAATTTTCGGGTTCCTGAAAAGGCAATTAGCGAAAACTATCACGGTAAGGTAAATGTCATCTTTTTGGTTGATAATACAGGAAAGATCAGCGTGCTGCATGTAAGCGCCATTTATCAGGAGTTGGAGCAGGAAGTGAAAAGGGTCTTTGCAGATCTGCCGGTGGTAGTTCCCGCTACTTACAATGGCAGGAACATAGAAAAACAATATTTGTTCCCCCTGGAGATCCCCTTGCCGGGAACTTCCGGCGACTACATAATTACATCAGAAGCCCAGGTACAGCAGGTAGTTGAAGAACCCCTTATCGCTGTGGAGCCTGTTGAACCGGTAAGCTCAAGTTTATTTCCGGAAACCGGCAGTGAGCTGAACATCCCATTTTCCCATACCCAGTACGATCAGATCATTTTCCAACTGGAACAGGGCAACAACACGCATACTGCCTCCAAACCCTATTTGTTCAATGAGGTAAAGCCCTATATTGATCTCGAGGCCAACCGGACGGCCATACTAAAGGATAAAAAAAGCTGGGGCGGCAGAAAGCTCTGGAACGAACACCTTTTTTTGGTCAAGGGTAAAAATTACTGGTTCACTGTAAACGTACCACTTGATCTTCAGTTGGGAAAAGACAATTCTGATGCGGTGGATTACACATACAACAACGGACGTGCTATCCAGATTCAGGGCAGTTTGGGAAAAAAGTTCAGCTTTTCAACCTCCTTTTATGAAAGTCAGGGTCGTTTTGCGGAATATATCAACAACACTACCCGGGAATACGGTGCCATTATCGGAGCAAGTGCCATAGTTCCCGGCAGAGGCAAGGCAAAAGGTTTTAAAGAAGATGGCTTTGATTACCCTGTGGCTGAGGCTTATTTAAGCTATACCCCCAATGAGTTTTTTAATTTTCAGTTTGGTAACGGAAGAAATTTTATCGGCGACGGATACCGGAGCTTCTTTCTCTCTGATGTAGCCTCACCCTATCCTTTTTTAAAGATAAACACGCAGTTCTGGAAAATAAAATACAGCAATCTTTGGATGTGGATGGATGATGTTCGCACTGTGGCCTCAGATGACAATACCAATTTGAGAAAGTATGTGGCCATGCACCACCTGAGCTGGAATATTACTAAAAATTTCAATATTGGTCTTTTCGAG
>JBFYPZ010000136.1:0-5986 GCA_041303035.1 Flavobacteriaceae bacterium | reverse complement strand
GACGGAGAAGCTTCGATTGGCTATGAGAAGATCACTCCGCCGCACTTAGCCTTGATGAAGAGCGAAGTGCTTTTTTATTTGCAGCCTTGATTTTTTGCCTACTTTTTCATCAAGGAAAAAGTAGGGTAACAAGCCCGAAGTCGGCAGACTTCGGGAATCATAGTCATCAATACAACAACAATTCGGAAAGTTCCATGAGATCCCAATTTTCATGGGGATGACAATACAAGGACAAAGGATAAAGTTTAAAGTAAAAAGTATTGGGTGTTGAGACAAATTGGAACCAGGAACCAAGAACCAAGAATCAAGAGAAATAATTAAAGAGATTTGAGATATGAGATATGAGAATTGAGATGGTGAATTTTGGATGTTGAGTGATGAGTGGTGAAAAATGATGCGGTGTTCAGTGGGTACAGCCAGCTTGATTACTTAACTATTGTACACACCCCATTTACGCAGGCTACTTCTTCGGGTGGCATCACAACCGAACAATCCGAGATAGCATTGGTCAGCAGGTTGTACTGGTGCTGGAGTTCGTTATAGGCATCGACCATTTTGGTAAGCTTGTCCTTGTCTATGCTGTTCGGGAAAACAATGTATTTCCAGGGTCCGCCACAGGGTTTTGATCCAAAGGCCATAAACCCGCATCCGGATGAACTGCACTTAGCAGCTGCAATAAAAGCATTGATCTCCTTTTCTCTTTGACCCAGTTCCTCATCTTTTTGAATGATTTCTTCAGGTGTCAGTTCAGTTGTATTGTTGCTGTCAGAACATTGTATGCTTATTGACAGTAACATCAATAAAGCAAAGTATAATTTGTTTCGCATCTGTTTTTAGAACTTTTAGTACAACAAATCTAAGCAAAATCCGGCTATTTTTTAAAAGCTGTCAAAAAACACTTTCCAGATCCTGCCAGAAGTTTTTGTAGGATTTGGTCACTACTTCGGCATTTAAAATACGTATGGGCACCTTTACAGACAATGGTGCAAAGGCCATGGCCATACGGTGGTCATCATACGTAGCAATAGAAATATTGCGACGGATCTGCCCGGAACTTTTCAGGTGCAGGCTATTTTCCGTGACCTGTATCTCTGCGCCAAGTTTCGTCAGTTCATTCTTCAAAGCCACCAGGCGGTCGGTTTCTTTGATTTTCAGGGTATGAAGGCCTGTAAGGTCACAGGCCATGCCGAGTCCGAAACAGGTTACGGCTATCGTCTGGGCTATATCAGGCTGCTCGATCAGGTTCAGGCTAATGGTCGCAGGTATAACATCAGTTTCCTTTTTAAGAAGGATCTTATTGTCAATAAAGCTTGTGGTTACTCCAAAGGCTTTATAAATATCCGCGAGCCTGCTGTCGCCCTGCAGACTGTTCTCTTTATAGGAGGAAAGCGTAAGTGAGCCCCTTTCTGAAAGTGCAATCAGGCTGTAAAAATAAGAGGCCGAGCTCCAGTCCGATTCCACAACAACTGTTTTTGCCCCGATTGATTTGCAGGGCTTTATTGAGATGAGATTGTCTTTCCATGTTGCATCTATACCCAGATCCTGCAAAAGACTGAGTGACATTTTGAGGTAGGGAGCAGAAGTGACTTCACCGGTCAATTGAATATCCAGACCATTTTCCAGCGAGGGAGCCACGAGCATCAGGGCTGATATATACTGGCTGCTGACGTTCCCCTGAATAATAACCCTGTTTTTACTGAGTTTCTTTCCCCTGATTGTCAGGGGCGGATAACCCGGTTTTTCCACATAGCTGATGTCTGCTCCCAAACTTTGCAAGGCCTCAACGAGGATTTGGATTGGCCTGTTCTGCATTCTGGAAGAGCCCGTCTGGATGACTTCTTTTCCGGGACTTGCCGCAAAAAAAGCAGTTAAAAAGCGCATTGCTGTCCCGGCATGACCGATATCAACCATGGATTTACCGGGTGATAGTGCTTCTTTCAAATGGATGGTATCATCAGAATCTGAAAGGTTCTGTAATTGAATTTCAGGAAAAAATTGCTGCAGGATGAGGAGTCTGTTCGATTCGCTTTTTGAGCCTGAAATGAGGATTTCGGTATTTTTGAGTGTTTTTTTTGTGTAATCAAGACTTAAATCCATAATTTAGAAACTTCATTTTAACAATTACTTTTTACCCAAAATCCGTTAATTATTTAAATGTATGAAATCGCCATTAACGAATGGCTTGCGCAAGCAAACACCAATGAAAATAGAGCGATTCCATATGACCTTTAACAAACAATAAATATTTACATATGAAAAAAATATTACTGGTTATCTGTTGTCTGCTTTTTGCCGGGGTTTACAAAGGTAAGGCACAAAAGAATCTAAACAAATATCCTGAAAAAATTTATAATGCCATGGAATGGAGAAATATTGGTCCGTTTCGGGGAGGCCGGAGCGCTGCAGTAACCGGAGTGCCCGGCAAAACAAATTTGTATTATATGGGTTCCACGGGAGGAGGAGTTTGGAGAACGACCGATGCAGGGAGTACCTGGGAGAATATATCTGATGGTTTTTTTGGGGGATCAGTTGGTTCGGTTGCAGTTAGCGAATGGGATAACAATGTGATCTATGTGGGCATGGGGGAAAAGACTGTTCGCGGAAATGTTTCGTCCGGTGATGGCATGTGGAAGTCTGCAGACGCCGGTAAAACCTGGCAGCATATTGGATTAACAAATTCCAGACATATTTCCAGGGTGCGCATTCATCCAAAGAATGATGATATTGTTTATGCAGCAGTCATGGGAGATCTGTTCAAATCTTCGGAAGAGCGAGGAGTATTTAAAAGTATTGACGGGGGTAAGACATGGAGAAAAGTGTTGTTTGCCAATAAAGATGCCGGGGCAATAGATCTGGTCCTTGATCCAAATAACCCGAGAATCATGTTTGCAACCACCTGGAATGTCAGGAGAACACCCTACAGTTTGTCGAGCGGCGGCGAAGGGTCTGCAATCTGGAAAAGTACCGACGGAGGTGATACCTGGGCAAATTTAACTGCTCATGAGGGTTTGCCTAAAGGGGTATGGGGAATTGCGGGCGTAGCCGTATCCTATCAAAATTCAGACCATGTTTGGGCAATAATTGAAAATGAAAACGGCGGCGTGTACAAGTCAGATGACGGAGGCAAAACCTGGAAATTGCTGAATAGCTCAAGGGATCTGAGACAAAGAGCCTGGTACTATACGAGAATTTATGCCGATACGCAGGATGAAAGCATCGTTTATGTTATGAATGTAGATTATCACGTGTCTAAGGACGGAGGTAAAACCTTTACCGGTTTTAGTGCTCCTCACGGAGATCACCACGACCTCTGGATTGCCCCTGAGAATAACCAAAGGATGGTTATTGCAGACGATGGCGGAGCACAAGTGAGTTTCGATGCCGGAAAGAACTGGTCTACGTATCACAACCAACCAACGGCTCAGTTTTACAGAGTCGTAACAGACAACCATTTTCCTTACCGGATTTATGGCGCACAACAGGACAATTCAACGGTTCGAATTAAGCACAGATCCGATGGCAGATATATAGACGAGAGAGATTGGGAAGAGACAGCAGGAAGCGAGAGCGCGCATATTGCGGTTGATCCGACGAATAATGATATTGTTTATGGGGGAAGTTATGGAGGGTTTTTAACCAGGATGGACCACAAAACGAACGAAACAAGAGCCATCAATGTATGGCCGGATAACCCCATGGGACATGGCGCGGAAGATTTTAAGTATCGATTTCAGTGGAATTTTCCCATCTTTTTCTCTCCTCATGAACCAAAAAAATTGTACACAGCATCGAATCATTTACATCTGACTACCAATGAGGGTCAGTCCTGGGAATTGATTAGTCCTGACTTAACAAGAAATGATCCAAATACATTAAAATCTTCTGGAGGCCCGATTACTCAAGACAATACAGGTGTAGAGTATTATGGAACCATTTTCGCTGCAACAGAATCTCCCTATGAAAAGGGATTGCTATGGACAGGCTCTGATGATGGCTTGGTACATGTTACGAAAAACGGTGGTAAAGATTGGGAAAACGTAACACCCAAACAAATGCCGGAATGGATGATGATCAACTGTATAGAGGTTGATCCATTTAATAAGGGAGGGGCATATATTGTTGGTACGAAGTATAAATCCGGAGATTACAAACCGTATATTTACAAAACTGAGAATTACGGGAAATCATGGAATTTGATCGTAAACGGCATTGGCAATGAAGATTTTACGAGAGCTCTGCGAGCAGACCCGAAGAAAAAAGGCTTGCTTTATGCAGGAACAGAAAGAGGTATGTATGTGAGCTTTGACGATGGTGCGAATTGGCAAAAGTTTCAGTTGAATTTGCCTGTGGTTCCCATAACGGATTTAGCCGTTAAAGATGATCAGTTAATTGCTGCAACCCAGGGGAGATCGTTTTGGATGATCGACGATCTGACACCGCTTCATCAAACACAAACAAACATGGAAAACCGAGCGATGGTCTTATTTCAACCAAAAGATGCCTATCGTATGTCTGGCGGAAGTGGAGCAAAATCAAAAACAGCGGGTGTAAATCATTATGGTGGTTTACCTGTCTATTTTTTTGTTAGGGATACAAGCAGGAGCGATACCTTGAATCTGTCTTTTTTCGATGCTAAAAAGCAGTTAATCAGAAAATTTAGTACCCATCCCGATGAAAAGAAAAAAGAAGGACAACTAAAGGTTAAGCCGGGAAGCAATGTTTTTTATTGGGACTTGAAGTATCCTTCTGCAGAAAAAGTTGAGGGGATGATTTTATGGTGGGCTTCGTTGAGCGGCCCGACTGCTTTACCCGGGAAATATGCTGTGGTGTTGGAGAGCCGAAAGGAGAAAGTAGAGCAGTACTTTAATCTGCTTAAAGATCCCCGCAATAAAAGTACTGAGCAAGATCTGCAGCAGCAATTTGATTATGTGGTTGAGGTCCGGGATAAAATGACTGAAACACATTTGGCCCTGAAGAACATTACAAAAGCCAGGGAGCAGATCTCAGTACTGGAAGGGAGTATAGACGACAAAGTGAAATATAAAGACCTTTTGACAGAGGCGGAAAGAGTGAAAAAGGAAATGACTGAAATCGAAAATAAATTGTATCAAACCAAGAATAAAAGTGGCCAGGATCCTTTAAATTATCCGATCAGGCTGAACAACAAGCTGGGGCATTTGAATTCACTCACCGCTATGGGTGATTACAAACCAACAGATCAGGCGGTAGCATTTAAAAATGAGGTGATCAGAGATATTGACGCTGAACTGAACAAACTTTATAAAATATTTAAAACAGATATCCCGGCCCTAAATCAAAGAGTAAAAGAAAATGAAATAGATCTGATCCGTTTGAATAAAAATTGAATTATTTCATATTTCTCGCGGTCATCCACATACCATAGACCAGTGAAAAAATAATTTTTATTCCAAAAAAACTGATCCATTTGCCCTCGTAAAAGTTGTTTTCCATAACAGCAGCAAAATTCATGCTGACCAGATCCGAGAAACTGTTGAAGAGCAATGAAATTATGGTGAGGACAATAAAAAAAGTCAGGGCAATTTTAAAGGTATTCATCCAGAATACGGGTTGCTGTATTTTATCAGTAAAGGTCATGGTTTAAGTTTTTCGTTGTTGTGATGCCGGTTGTGGTCTCTCTCGGTTTTGATTGCCATTTTTTTGTCGAAGGCCTTTTGCAGGTCGGTTCCCGTCTGGTTTGCCAGGCAGAGCAATACAAACAGCACATCGGCAAGTTCTTCCCCGAGGTCTTTGTTCTTATCGCTTTCCTTTTCACTTTGTTCTCCGTAACGCCTTGCGATTATTCTGGCAACTTCACCCACTTCTTCAGTTAACTGGGCCATATTGGTGAGCTCATTGAAATAACGGACTCCATGGTTCTTGATCCATTCATCCACTTCGAGTTGTGCATTTTTAATAGACATGTTCGGGAATTTATAACAAAGATAAAGATTTAGTACAGAAACCC
>JBFYPZ010000135.1:0-5994 GCA_041303035.1 Flavobacteriaceae bacterium | reverse complement strand
TTTTGGGGTAGGCATAAAATAAACAGCTCCGGGTACATCTGCAGGATTAACAATCAGCACTTCTTTTTTCATAGTAGATGTAGCCGTGTGCGTATGCTCGTCATATACGTTGTGTGCATAATTTGCAGGAGCTTTTGTTCCTCCTCCATTTTTTACATACTCTTCAATTTTTTTCCAGTTGATCGCGGCAATAAAATCTTTATCATTTTGAGAGGCATTTACTTCCAGTAAGGAGTGCGCTTCTTCAGTATTATAGGTTGTAAAGAAGAACCATCCGTGGGAAGCTCCTCTTCCAGGGTGAGAAAGGTCATAATTAAATCCGGGCATCATGATTAGGAAAGCGATATCCATCCCTCCCGTTTTCGGATATACACTCATGAAGGTCAAGGCGCCTTTAAAGTTTCCTTTGTATTCACTGATTGGCATGTCCCTTTGTGGGTAAGGCACTGAAAAACGGGTTCCGGCTACTACATATTCTGTATTTTCCGTAACGAAGGAAGAACTGTGGTTACCTGCAGAATTTGGAATTTCAATGATCTCAGTAGTCTCAAAAGTGGTCAGGTCAATTTTTGCTATACGAGGTGTATTGTTTCCATTGATAAAAACCCACCTTCCGTCAAGTTCTCCAGCCGTTTGCGAGATATCAGGATGGTGTGAATCATCCCAGGGAATAAAACCATGAGAAGTATTCAGCATAGGTTTGGTTTCCTCATTAAAACCCCAGGCCTTTTCTGCATCGACAGAAAATACAGGGATTACTTTGAACAAACGGCCGGAAGGAAGTCCGTAAACAGCAAGCTGTCCGCTGAATCCTCCGGAGACAAATGCATAAAACTCATCCAGTTCTCCGGGGGCCACATATACTTTTTCTGCGGCGTTTCCAGAAATTGCTCCTTGATTTCCACCTTTCTCTGAGGGAGCACAGGCAATTGTCAAAGAAAAAATCGTGAAAAGCAATGCGAATGTTTTGATTATTGATTTCATATCGTACTATTTTTTGGTTTGTATTCTTATTTTTCTGTTCGGAAATATTCCAGAAGGGCTCTGGCTTCCTCTTCTGTTAAACTTTGATTGGCCATAGGTGCCAGATATTCAGCCAGCAATTTTTTAGCCTCTTCATTCTCAGCTACCATTTTATCCGGAACTAAGATCATGTTCATGATCCATTCAGGAGTTCTCTTCTCAGTGATCCCTTTTAAAGGTGGGCCAACAAATCGCTTGTCAATTTTATGACAGGCACTGCATTTTGATGTAAACAAGGCTTTTCCCTGCTCTACCAGTGCGGGGTCTATTTCACCAAGGGTTATGCTCGTAATTGGTCCTACTCCTTTATCTGTTTTTGGGTCGGAAACAACTTTTTCCTGTTCAACTTTTTGTACAGGTTGCGCTGAATTTCCTTCTGATTTTTCGTTTCCACACCCTAAAATGGACATACTCAGCACCAGGGCGGCAATTATTGAAATTATTCTCATAATCTTTTGTAATAAATTATTCTGACGGAACCAAAACATTGTCAATGACATGGATCCAGCCGTTACTCACTTTTACGGTTTTTAAAATTTTTGTACCTCCAACATAGATGCCGTCTTCCTTTTGTTCTACAACAAGATATTTTCCGGAAGCCATGTATAATTTTCTTCCTTTTGCCGCTTCTTTAATTAACTGTGTATCGGGATAATTGGCAGGAGCCACGTGGTTTGTTAAAATATAGGCCAGCTTTGCTTTGTTTTCAGGCTTGAGCAGGTCTTCAACCGTTCCGGCAGGTAACTTATCAAAGGCTCCGTTCACCGGCGCAAATACCGTCAGGGGTCCTGCATTAACCACAGCGTCCTGAACTCCGGCGGCTTCAATGGCAACTACCAATGTTTTAAAATCATCTAAAGATTTTGCTACCTGTAAAGCATTGGCAGCAGAGACATCATCCACAACAGATGCCTGCCCTTTACTTGTTTGTTCGGCAGCAGCAGGGACTTGAGCTTGTTCATTTACTTTTTCCTTTTGCCCACAGGAGAAAAAAAACAGTACACAAAATAAGGTAAGGATGTTTGTTAGGAATTTCATTTTGATTATTCATTTTAGAATTAAAACAACAATTATTTGTAACATCGGTAGCAAAGATATGAAGGGCTTTTATCAAAAATAATGATTTTTATCATATTAAAAGACTATTTTATCTTTTTTTTAATCGATTACAAAAAAACACCCAATACGCACATGAGCAACTAATTAAGAAGACACCGCCGATAATTTTATAATAATTTGTATCTTTGCTGTATTATAATCATCTTATTCACAATGGTTCAACAAGTTACAAAAGGGATCAGGATCTCGATCTCCACGAATTTTGAAGGCACTCATTTTGAGAATAAAATGATGTATTTTGTTTTCAGCTATACCATCAGCATTGAGAACCAAAGCAATGAAACCGTGCAGCTCATCCGCAGGCACTGGGATATTTATGATTCATTGAACAGCATGGAAGTTGTTGAAGGAGAGGGTGTTATAGGCTTGAAACCCATCTTGTTGCCCAAACAGGTCCACACCTATACTTCCAATTGCTTTTTAACTTCCCGGATGGGTTCAATGAAGGGATATTATAATATGGTGAATTTTTCTACAGGCAAACAATTTCAGGTGAAAATACCGACCTTTCAGTTGGTGGTTCCTGCCGTTCTGAATTAATCCCGGCAGTCTTACTTCCTTTTTAAACCATTTTCTTACCTTTAGACCTGAACAATTTTCCGATTTAATGAAATCTACTACCCGGTTCAAAAGCAATAAGAAAGGCACCAAATGCCTGAACTGCGATCATTCCATGCTGATCACAGATAACTTTTGCCCGGAATGCGGTCAGGTTAATGATGAGAACAGGATTAGTTTAAAACAGTATTTTTCTGAGACCTTGTCCGGATTTTTTTCTTTTGACAACCGTTTGTTCAGAACCCTGGTACCTTTAATCTTCCGGCCGGGTAAGGTTTCAAAAGAATATATCGAAGGAAAGAGAATGAAATATGCCAATCCGTTTCAGCTTTTTCTGCATGTAACCATACTTTTTTTTCTTTTACAGGGGATCTTTCAACGCGTCGAAGAATTCAAATCGCTGACCCGGAGCAAACAGAATCCGGGACTTGCTGCCGAAGATTCCCTCAAAGTAGCCAACCTTGAAAAAGATCTCGGAAAAATACCGGTGCCATTTGATAAAACCGCCGTCACGGATTCTATTCCAAATACTTTAGATTCTTTGATGGTTCGGGATACCATTTCTAAGGACTCAATTGTTGCATTGCGAAAAGAAAAAATTGCTGCCTACCTGGACTCGGTATTTGCCAATTCGAATTATTCTGTGCTTTTAAAAGACCCCAGGTACAATGCAGCCCAAAAAGACTCCATTTTCGAGGCAGCTGTGTATCCCCATATCAATTATTATTTGGAGGTACTGGGGAATAATGGAGACGTCACCGTAGATGAGTGGAAGGACATCAGTTCCTTGCGTGAATACAAATCTTTTGCGGTGGATTATACCCAGAATTTATTGAATGAAAATAAGGCTTATTATACGATCCCCGATAAGTTCAAATTGTCTGAAGACAACATTTTTTTAAGAAAGCTTTTCGGAGAACAGCTCTTTACAAAGATGCGCGCTTTTATGAACTACGACAAACAAAATAAAGATGCTGATATACCCACAGCGCTACAAACCCTGGGTTACGAAACCAGTTACTGGAACGCTTTTTATTACACCAAGGCTAAAAACCTGAACCAGTTTAAGGATGATCCCGACTACCGATCAGGATTTTTAAACTCCGTTGTCTCAAAAATATCGATAGCCCTTTTCTTTTTGCTTCCCGTTTTTACCCTGCTGGTCAGCCTTTTTTATATCCGGGGGCCGCACAATTACACCGAGCATTTGTTGCTCGTATTTCATGTGCAAACCGCTTTTTTTATCATTCTGGGTTTACTCCTCATCTTTGATAAAATATTTAACACGGGTATTGGTGTGGGTGTGTTTTTTATTATTTTTCCTTACTACCTGTACCGATCGATGAAAAATTTTTACGGGCAGGGCTGGTTTAAAACCACGAGCAAATTTTTTGCACTCAACATACTCTTTCTTGTACTCAGCTCGATAGGTTTTATCATCATATCCTTTATTTCATTTTTGGTTTGAGTTCAGGTGATTTCCTGATAACTCATTTCCAGTTTTTCTCCTGTCCTGACTACTTTTGTAATGCTCACCGTTCCTCCATCGCCCCTATCCATCAACACATCAATTGCCGGTATACCAACGCCGGCCTTTCTGTGAAATTCAGCTATCGAGTCTTCCGAAAGTCCAAAATCCTTCTGCCATGCGGAGAACCAGGTTTCGCGCATGGCTTTTGTGTTTTCATCATAAAGTGTTGCTGATGACCAGATACAGGGTTCTTTTGGCACAATTCTGAAATGCTTTTGCTGACCATCCCAGACGAATTCAAACAGAAAAAGGTCAAAATCCCATTCAACAATAACCAGGGTGAATGGTTCTATATTCAGAAGGTCTATTTCCTTCAAAGCCTGATTGATATCCGCTGCTTTCAGGAGCTCCAGAACGATGATGCCCCTACTTTTCCGGTAGCTTTCGGAGCTCTCGTGGTTTTGAAATCCACCATTTAACAGGCAGATCAGCCGTAGTTTACTGCTGTGCCCGATCCAGGTCCCACCCGCCTTTCCGTCTTTGGGATATTCTAACAGCACCTCATCCTCATTGTAGTATTTTGGAGGAACCGCCCTTTCGCGGGAATAGGGCACATCACGGCTGGATGTGAGTATAAAATTGTTATCGGGAAAGGGAATAAAAGTAACTGTGCACATAAATTATTATTTCATATCCAATTTTACTATTGCAAGGTTCGCTGTCTTGCTGTAATCTAAAAAAATGAATAAACACCGTTCAACAGGAAGACCATTTTCGCAGCGAAGGTAAAGAGATTTGAATTTCTTTACAGCGATTTCATATTTAAAAATCATACAAATATTGTACCTTTAAATCCTCAAAATTATCAGTTAACATTTAAATAAAAAAGTAATGGCTACAGGATTTTATAAAGTACCCGATGCAGTGAACGAACCTGTTCGTACCTACGCCAGGGGCAGTAAGGACAGAGAAAAATTATTGGCAATGTACAGGAAGATGTATAATGAAAAAGTCGATATCCCATTGTATATAGGTGCTGAAGAAATTAGGACAGGCGACACTAAAAGTATGCATCCCCCCCATGACCACCAACACGATCTGGGCGTTTTTCACAGGGCAGAAAAAAAACACATTGCCATGGCTGTGGAGGCAGCGCTGGAAGCACGGAAAAGCTGGGCCAAAACACCCTGGGAATCAAGGGCTGCCATATTTTTAAAAGCTGCCGATCTGCTTGTCGGCCCTTACCGCGACAGGATGAATGCAGCAACCATGATCGCACAATCAAAAAATATGATGCAGACAGAAATCGATGCCGTCTGTGAACTGGCTGATTTTTTCAGGTTCAACGTAGCCTTTATGGCCCAAATTTACCGGGACCAGCCCATCTCCTCTGAAGGCATCTGGAACCGCATGCAGTACAGGCCTCTCGAGGGCTTTGTTTATGCCATCACTCCATTTAATTTCACTTCAATTGCAGGAAATTTACCTTCTGCTCCGGCTTTGATGGGCAACGTGGTTGTTTGGAAACCCGCCGAGACACAGGTTTATTCTGCACAGGTAATCATGGAAATATTTAAGGAGGCCGGTGTACCGGATGGTGTAATCAATATGATAACCGGAACATCTTCTATGATCACTGAAACCATTTTAAACCACCCACAGTTCTCCGGAATACATTTTACGGGTTCCACCCCGGTGTTTAACAGTTTCTGGGAAACCATAGGAAAAAATTTGAATGCCGGTCTTTACAAAAGTTATCCGAGGATCGTTGGAGAAACAGGCGGAAAAGATTTTGTATGGATGCACAGTTCCGCCGATGCCCG
>JBFYPZ010000134.1:0-5997 GCA_041303035.1 Flavobacteriaceae bacterium | reverse complement strand
CTGCCACCTTTTCTGTAGTCGAGGGTTTGATTCCAAAAGTCAACACTTTTATTCAGCGCTGATAAGGTGAAATCCGGCGCATTTACGTTCAGGTTTATAAGCCCCGATTGCTTTATGCCTTCTGTCAGCTTAGTGGCATAATCGTCTAATTTCTCAGGATCCTTTTTGTACAGTTCAGCAACCTGTTCAATGGCTTTTATCCAGGTCTCTTTGGGAAAATAAGTGCCTCCCCAAACAGGTCTCCCATCGGGCAGGGCAATGCAGTTCAAGGGCCAGCCTCCTCTGCCGGTAAGCAGCTGTACAGCATTCATGTAAACCTGATCGACATCCGGTCTTTCTTCACGGTCGACCTTGACATTGATGAAGTGTTTGTTCATGACGGCAGCCACTGTTGAATCCTCAAAGCTTTCGTGTTCCATAACATGACACCAGTGACAGGCGGCATAACCAATTGAGATCAGCAACATCTTGTTTTCCTTTTTGGCAAGATCGAGCGTTTCCTGATTCCACGGATGCCAGTCTACCGGATTATGAGCGTGTTGCAGCAGGTAGGGACTGGTTTCATGAATGAGATGGTTGGTATAGCGAAAATTTTGTTCCATATCCGATTTTTTTTTGTTTTGACAACCATAAAAAGCAAAAGTAATACTTGCAATGAGCAACAGGATTTTATTCATGGATGTTCAGAAATAATGTAAGGCAGGTCCAGAAAATAATGAATTTTATGATCCCTTGTTTAAGAATAAGCTCGATTTTTAATTCAGTTATTTTTCAAAGATAAAAAAAACCCGGAAGCTCCGGGTTCAAAAAATAATTACTGGAAAGTTAATCCAGAACTTCAAAGGAAATTTTTAAGTTAACTCTGAATTCTGTGATGTTATTTTTATCAACAACTACGCTTTGTGATTGTACATGGGCAGACTTGATTCCTTTCAGGCTTTTTCCGGCATGTTTGATGGCATTTTTTGTGGCATCTTCCCAGCTAACGGGGGAGTTGGCCATGATTTCGATTACTTTGATAACAGACATAATTTTTTGTTTTTAGTTTAAAAATAAAGATACAGAAAAAATTTAACTATACCCGCCTCACCTCACGGAAAAGTAAAAAATTACAGGGTCAGGTTATATGTTCGGTAGTGAAATATGTTTAAAATAATAGTCTTGGCTTAGAATAATTCTATGGAAAATACGATTTTGATGCGATGTTCTTAATCCTCGTAAATACGACCTGATCAAAATTATATTAATAGAACTTGTAAGGAAAAATTTGCCCGCTCAAGTTCCAATTTTTTTAATAACTTTGATTAATTTCGACAAATTAAATCAAACCTAAAGCGCTTAAATTCGTGCCATAATTTACTGCCCTTAAAAAACTAAAATTGTATGGATGATATATATATCCTGATGCTGGGTTCCTTGTTGATCCTTGCTCTTATTGATCTTGTGGTTGGTGTGAGTAATGATGCCGTGAACTTTTTAAATTCTGCGATAGGTTCTAAAATATTGTCCATGCGCACCATACTTATTGCGGCAGGGCTGGGAGTGGCCATCGGAGCCTTTTATTCTACGGGCATGATGGAGGTTGCCAGAAGCGGGATCATCAATCCTAAAGAATTTTACTTTAATGAGATCATGATCATTTTTATGGCAGTCATGGTTACCGATGTGTTGCTCCTCGATTTTTTTAATACCCTGGGTCTGCCAACATCAACCACGGTATCCATTGTGTTTGAATTACTGGGAGCGGGTGTATCCATGGCCATCATCAAAATAGCGGTTTCTGATACGGAAACTCTTAATGAGTTAGCGAAATATATCAATTCTGAGAAGACAACAGAGATCGTTGTCAGTATTTTTTTATCTGTGGGCCTTGCCTTTACAGTGGGTGCCTTGGTACAATATCTCACACGACTTTTTCTGACCTTTAATTTTGAGCAGAAACCCAAGATCTACGGAGCACTTTTTGCCGGTACGGCCCTGGCTGCAATTACGGATTTTATATTTCTGAAAGGCATCAAAGGTACTGCGTTTGCCGATCAGTTGGGTCCTTTTTTTGAGGGACATGAAGGCCAAATATTACTGGGTTCTTTTTTAGCCTGGACAGCCTTAACATTTGTGCTTTCAAAATTTTTTAATGTGAATATTTATAAGGTCATTATTGTGGTCGGAACTTTTTCGCTGGCCCTTGCTTTTGCCGGAAATGATCTTGTTAATTTTATCGGAGTGCCGATGGCTGCCTGGCACTCGTATGATCTATGGGTAAACTCAGGTATACCTGCAACTGAGTTAACTATGGGTGCCTTAGCCGGAAAGGTGAACACGCCTCAACTTTTCCTTATTATTTGCGGGCTCGTCATGGTAGCTACTTTAATTTGGTCCAGCAAAGCGAGAAAAGTCGCTTCAACGGAAGTGGATCTTGCAAGGCAGCATGAAGGAACTGAAAAGTTTCAACCAAATGATATATCAAGATTAATCGTAAGGGCGTCAGTAGGTCTTTCTTATTTATTTGATAAAATTACACCGGCCGGACTTCAGGCCAAAATAGATGAGCGATTTAAAAAACCCTCTATCCGCCTATCTAAAAATAAAATATTTGAGCTTCCTGCCTTTGATGCTGTGAGGGCTTCAACCAATATCATGGTTTCAGCTGTACTGATTGCCTTTGGTACGGCAAACAAACTGCCTTTGTCTACCACATACGTTACCTTTATGGTCGCGATGGGGACTTCCCTTTCCGACAGGGCCTGGGACAGGGAAAGTGCGGTTTACCGGATATCAGGTGTACTCAATGTTATAGGAGGCTGGTTTGTTACAGCCCTTACTGCCTTTGTGGCGGCAGGCATCATTACATACATCTTGTACCTGGGTAAATTACCGGCCCTGGTTGTCGTGATTCTATTGACAGCAGGGATTCTTTTGAAAAACTTTTTAAGCCACAAAAAGGAGGAGCGGGAAAAAGCCGCAAAAAAGTTGATCAAAAGAGAAGAACTGATCACTGTCAAGGAAGTCTTTTCAGAGACCTCCGATCACATTTCGAGTGTTGTTAATCGTGTGAATAAATTGTTCAGCAATGTGGTTGATGATCTGGCGAGACATGATGTCAATAACCTGAAGAAATCGGATAAGCATGTAAATAAATTAAATGATGAAATAGATGCTTTAAAATCGGAAGCATTTTATTTCATCCGGTCCCTGGACGATAATTCTGTAGAAGCAAGCAGGTTTTATTTACAAGTGTTGGGTTACCTTCAGGATATATCCCAGTCTATTAGTTATATCACCAAAGCGAGTTACAAGCATGTGAACAACAACCATAAAAACCTGAAAAAGTCACAGATCAAAGAACTGAAATCCATTGACAACCAGCTCAGCGATTTTCTCACCAAAGTAAGTGATATCTTTAAAAACAGAGAATACGGGGAAATAGGGAAGCTTGTCTATGAAAAACAGGAACTGTTAAATGAGGTCAGGGATAATATTGAAGCTCAGATCACACGCATTCGAACAGAAGAATCAAGCCCAAAGAATACCACACTCTTTTTTGGCAATTTGTTGGAAACCAAAGACCTGATCAAGGCCGTTATGAGCCTGCTTGAACTTTATCAGGAGTTCGACCTGACCATGAAAAAGGAAAAGATCTGAAAACTGAATAACCTTTCACACCACAAAGAATCCCGCCCTGAGCGGGTTTTTTTATAACGGATTTTTCCTGCCCCCAATGTAACCTGGATGACAGTTCTATCCATAATTTTTCCGTCAATTTGTACTGTGAAAATATGGTACGTTTATTGTATTGAAAGCAGAACAATTAAAAATTAAATTGAAAAAGCATGACTGAAATGTTGACTAAAGAAACTTTTTTGGAAAAGGTTTTTGATTATGAAAAAAATAAAGAATGGAAATTTGAAGGAGATAAACCTTGTATTATAGACTTCTATGCCGATTGGTGCGGTCCTTGCAAAATGGTGGCACCCATACTGGAACAGCTTTCGGAGGAATACAAAGGAAAGATCAATATCTATAAAGTGGATACCGAAATTGAACAGGAACTCGCGGCAGCCTTCGGGATCAGAAGCATTCCTTCCATGCTTTTCTGCCCTTCAGAAGAACAACCCCAGATGGCTCAGGGCGCTCTGCCAAAACACAGTCTGGAGGAAGTGATCAAAGACGTTTTGAAAGTGACTAAGTAGTGTTGTTAGGTTTTTATTTAAAAAGCTGCACTTTTCGGTGCAGCTTTTTTTGTTATCAGATCAGTCTGTTCTTTAAAAGGTATTCAGCGATCTGTATGGTGTTTGTTGCCGCGCCTTTTCTCAGATTATCGCTTACAACCCACATATTGATCGTATTCGGCTGCGACTCATCCAACCGGATTCTGCCTACAAAAACTTCATCTTTTCCATGGGAATGCAGTGGCATCGGGTAATCAGAATTTTTTGGATCATCCTTGAGAATTACACCCGGAGCTTTGCTGAGTATATTTCTTATTTCGGCGAGATCGATTTCCTTTTCAAATTCAACATTGATGCTTTCCGAATGCCCCCCAACTACAGGAATCCGCACTGCAGTCGCAGTGACCGCGATCGTGTTGTCGCTGAGGATCTTTTTCGTCTCTCTCACCAGCTTCATCTCTTCCTTGGTATAGCCATTGTCTTCAAAGACATCACATTGCGGTATGGCATTGCGGTGAATGGGATGCGGGTAAGCCATTAGTCCTTTCTCGCCTTTGTATTCATTTTCCAGCTGCTGTACCGCTTTTACCCCGGTACCCGTAACAGACTGATAGGTTGAAACAACCAGACGCTTCATTTTATATCTTTTATGCAAGGGAGCCAAAGCAACCACCATCTGTATGGTAGAGCAGTTCGGATTGGCGATGATCTTGTCGTCTTTAGTCAATTGATCCGCATTGATCTCGGGTACGATCAGTTTTTTTGTAGGATCCATCCTCCAGGCAGAGGAATTATCCACTACTGTGGTTCCCACCGCAGCAAATTTGGGTGCCCATTCCAAAGAAGTGCTCCCACCGGCAGAAAATACGGCAATATCCGGTTTTTGATCAACAGCTTCCTGCATTCCGATTATGGTATATTCCTTACCTTTAAAGCTTATTTTTTTGCCGATGGACTTTTCGGAGGCCACCAATAGCAATTCAGTAAAAGGAAAATTTCTTTCCTCAAGGACTTCTAACATTACATTCCCTACCATACCGGTAGCGCCAACAACAGCTATTTTCATATAATCATTTTTATTTAATTTTTATCGGTCATCCCTGTCTGCCGACAGGAAGGTGAACCACCTTGAATCGACAACCCAATGTCATAATCAGTCCAGGGTGTTTCATTTTAATCAGAGATTTTAAATTACGCGTGCAAATATCTTAAAATATTTTATTGTGTACTGTGAAAAAATATGCTTTTACTGCTCAATGTTTAGAATAAATCAAAAAAGGTATATCCGTGTTAAAATTTAACAGTGAGAATCAGGTTTAGAATTTTAGTTGTAATTTCGCAGCTGCTTAAAAATGATGCAATTAAATACGGAACAATGGTTAAGAACAATAGAAATAAGATTGAATTAATGTCGCCTGCCGGAGATTTTGACTCGCTTCAGGCTGCGATCGACAATGGAGCAGATTCAGTTTATTTTGGTGTTGAACAGTTAAACATGCGGGCACGGGCCACCATCAACTTTACCCTCCAAGACCTGCCCGAGATCTCCAAAAGGTGTAAGAAACACGGAGTCCGATCCTACCTGACACTCAATACCATCATTTACGACCACGACCTGAGTATTGTAAAAACACTTATAACTGCTGCAAAAAAAGCTGACATCACCGCTGTAATTGCCATGGATCAGGCCGTGATCGCCATCGCCAGACAGGTAGGCCTGGAAGTACATATTTCAACGCAGATCAATATTACGAATATAGAAACGCTTAAGTTCTATGCCATGTTTGCCGATACCATCGTGTTGAGCAGGGAACTGAGTTTACGACAG
>JBFYPZ010000133.1:0-7047 GCA_041303035.1 Flavobacteriaceae bacterium | reverse complement strand
GATTCAAGTATATTATATTTTCCGGTATATCCCTGTAAACTGGCTTCGATGATTTGATTCTTAAACGCAAAAGGGTAGGTTATTCTTGATACAATGTGCGAATTATCATTTCTTTCATAATTATTGGCTGTTTGTCCGTTATATACCCCAAATGCAAAAATACCATAATCTCCGCTTCCTTTTAAGCCCTCTCTAACCAGGCTTGAAAACAAGGCTCTTTTCTCTTTGGGAGCCCAGTAAAAGAAAACACCCAAATCACGTTCGTTCGAAACGGCACTGTTTAATGCATCATTACGGTCAAGCGGTATCCTGTTCTGACTCGATTGGAGATTTTCAAATCCATAGGGAACTTTGCTCTGGCCTATCCTGAAACGAAACTCATTGTATTTGTCGAGACCTACATCAAAATATGCATCCCGGAGTTGCGTATAATATACGCGGGTATCACTTACGGCACTGGCAAAATCGGGCTGAATATAGAAGTATATATTGTTTGAGATCTGCCCTGAAAAAATAATACGTGTTCGTCTTATACCAAAGCCGCCATCTCCTCCCCAGAACCTGTCGCATTGTTCACAGGTAAGATCTTCATTGGTTTGCAACAATTCATTGTATCTTATCTGAATATAGCCTCTGATATCAAAACGGTCATACCATTTTTTATCGGCTGGTTTTTTTGTTGCCACAGTATCAATTTTTACAAATACTGTTTTTTTCTGTGCCACGGTGTCCATTACTGTTGACAATTCATTTGAAGGTACCGGTTCTTGGCTTGCTTCATCCATTTGAGCAGCAGCGAAAATGGGTAAAAACAGCAAGGGAAGTAAAAATCTTTTCATCAGGCTTGTTTGCTGGCAAAATTACAAAGAATATTATTGTATACATTACTAACCAATAAATTAATGCGATTTTGAAATAATATTGTTGAAAAAGATAACTTTTTTCCTGACTAAGCAGATGATTGCGCTAATTTTTGTAACACACAGTTCCCACTTTTTAAAAACCGTAAATAATTGAAATAAAATTGTTTACGGTTTTTAAAAAGTGGGGCTAACGGGGTTATTTTCAATGATCCCTCGGATCCCGATGTGAAGATCAGCATGTAAAGCGCTGCTTTATCCCATGCTTGCTCACAAATAAAAAAGCGAGCTTTATATTTGCTCGCTTCGCATGGGAATTGCACATGTTGATCTATTTGTGGAGCTAACGGGAGTCGAACCCGTGACCTCTTGACTGCCAGTCAAGCACTCTAGCCAGCTGAGCTATAGCCCCAAAATCGCAGCGCAAATTACGACAATCCTTTTAATATTAACAAGGGAACAACGCTTTCAAAGTCAATTTTTTTTATGCGGTCATTTTCCCAAAGTTTCGAGAAAAAACCTCGTTTTCTGCGTACTACACATAAAACATCCGGATCTTCCTCATGCAGGTATTCCAGCACCCCCTGGTAAACGGTTTCATTTCTTGTATTGATTTGCTTTTCGATCATGGATTTAAGGGTGTCGTCAAGTTCGGCATCCTCCGGTTTGAATTTCGGGGTTTCAACCAGCAACAAATGAATTTTTGATTTGTACTTGTTCTGTATGCTTATCAAAGGATCCAAAGTAGAAATTGATTTGAAGGAACCTGAGCGCAAAGTCATCAGGATTCTTTTAACGGGTTTAAAGCTTGCCGTTTTAGGTATGATCAAAACCGGAGTCGGTGTATCTTTAATGAGTGAACCCGTGATCTTTCCAATAAAATATTCTTTACCCGAATCATCCGTTTTTGCAGAAGCAATGATCAGATCTATATCGTATTCCCCGATGATCAGGCCCAGACTGCTTTGAATATCGCTTCCCTTCATAGGAACGATCTGTATCTTTACACCCGTGGTATCTACCTGATCCAGATGTTCTTTCAGCAATTCCTTTGTCTGCTTTAACAGCAATTCATCTATATCCATAAATGATCCACTCACCGTGGTACTTGAATACACATGCGCCAGATATAGTTTTGCATCGAATGCTTTTGCAAATTCAACGGCATACTTCAGGGTGTTGAATCCACTTTTACGATTGCCGATAGGAACAAGTATATGTTTCATGTAATAGATATTTACAATTTTGTTTGAATCAGTTCAATGGGCCTACGGGCATAAGTAATCTGTTATCACAAAGTCTGATTCACCGCTATGTGTACTTTAGTCCTTGTATTACAATATGTTACCAATCAATTTTACCGATCAATAACGGTAATATTCTGGCTTATACGGTCCTTCAACCTGAACTCCAATATAGTTAGCCTGTCCCTCGGTCAGTTCATCCAGTTCAACACCGATCTTACTCAAATGCAAACGGGCAACTTTTTCATCCAGGTGTTTGGGGAGCATATATACCTTATTCTCGTATTGTGAACCATTCTTCCAAAGTTCGATCTGGGCAAGTACCTGGTTTGTAAAAGAATTACTCATCACAAAACTTGGATGCCCCGTGGCACAACCCAGATTTACAAGCCTTCCTTCTGCAAGCAGCAGGATGTCCTTTCCTTTGATATTGTACTTGTCAACCTGGGGCTTGATCTCTATTTTGGTATGTCCGTAATGCTTATTAAGCCAGGCTACGTCAATTTCATTGTCGAAGTGCCCGATATTGCATACGATGGTCTTGTCTTTCATCTTTTCAAAATGTCGGCTCATCACGATGTCTTTGTTTCCGGTTGTGGTGATAACGATATCTGCCTTGTCAATCACATTATCCATCTTTTTCACCTCAAATCCTTCCATAGCAGCCTGCAGGGCACAAATAGGATCGATTTCTGTAACGATCACTCTGGCTCCTGTGCCTTTGAAGGAGGCGGCAGTTCCTTTGCCCACATCGCCATAACCTGCAACTACAACAACCTTGCCGGCAAGCATAATATCTGTAGCGCGGCGGACGGCATCCACAGCACTTTCGCGGCAGCCATATTTGTTGTCAAATTTTGATTTTGTTACCGAATCATTCACGTTGATCACAGGCAATGGCAATTTTCCTTCTTTCATCCTGTCGTACAACCTGTGTACACCGGTAGTTGTTTCTTCTGAAATTCCTTTGATATCCTTCACAAGTTCAGGGTAGCGGTCCAGAACCATATTGGTCAGGTCGCCGCCATCATCCAGGATCATATTTAAAGGCTTTCTTTCTTCGCCAAAGAATAAGGTCTGCTCAATACACCAGTCAAATTCCTGCTCATTCATACCTTTCCAGGCATAAACCTGAATACCGGAAGCCGCAATGGCAGCTGCCGCATGGTCTTGGGTAGAAAATATGTTACAGGAGCTCCAGGTTACTTCTGCGCCCAACTCGATCAGTGTTTCGATCAAAACAGCAGTTTGAATGGTCATGTGAAGACATCCTGCTATCCTGGCTCCTTTCAGGGGCTTTTCATTTCCGTACTCCTCACGCAAACTCATCAAACCGGGCATTTCTGATTCAGCCAACTCTATTTCTTTCCTTCCCCAGTCGGCAAGCTTTAAATCTTTCACCTTAAATTTTGTGTAAACCGATGTATCTGTAGTCATAATAATTATATTTGTTTTCGTTTTGCAAAAATACAAAATACCTTTGACAATTTTATGCCGTTTTACAGATCGATTTACCCAAATGAATATACTTCCATACTTGTCTGGAAAATTGAAGAGAGCTTTGATGAACTGATTGATGGTATTCCGCTAAGGGATGCCAGCCGGGAGCGCATGCTTGACATGAAGTCAGAACTGCACAAAAAGGCATTTTTAAGTGTTCGTCAGCTGCTGAAATCGGTGGGATATTCCGATTTTGACCTTTATTACAGTGCCTTTGGAAAACCTTTTTTAACAGATGGAAACTATATTTCCATAACCCATTCCCATAATTTTGCGGCTATTATCATTAGTCAGGGCGAGGCGGGGATTGATATTGAGAAGAACAGGGATAAAATTGTTACCATACAGGATAAATTTGTGAACACGGAAGTGGATTCCCTTTCGGATGAGGATCTTGTAAAACAACTTACCGTGGTCTGGGGAGCCAAAGAAGCCATGTACAAGGTCTATCCGTTTTCGGGCATGAGCTTTAAAAAGCATATCGCTATCGATCCGTTCCTGTTTGCCGACAGAAGATCCTCAGGCAGGGTAATTTTTGGTGATTGGGTGAAAGAATACGATATATTCTTTGATTTTCTCCACGAGGATTACACCCTGGTTTATGCCCTTCCTAAAAAAGAGTGATGGCGGAGATATACCAAACCATACTGAATGCAAAGGCCAGGGGAGAAAAGTTGCTGGCTGTTCTTCTGGATCCGGACAAATTGTCTCCGGCTGCCTTGCCGGGAATGGAAAAAGTTTTTCGCGGGGATCAGGTTGATCTGATCCTGGTTGGTGGAAGTACAGTTAAAAAAGACCTCACGCAAATTCTTGTTCGCGAACTAAAGAAAATAACGCAGCTTCCCATTCTGATCTTTCCGGGCGATTTCACCCAAATCTCACAGGAAGCAGATGGCATACTTTTCCTCACATTGCTGTCAGGAAGAAATCCGGAATATTTGATAGAGCAACAGATCAAATCTGTTCCATTATTGATAAACAGCAATTTGGAAGTGATCCCGACAGGCTATATTCTGATCGATGGAGGGAAAGAAACCGCCGTGCAAAGGGTGAGTAAGACGACACCGCTTTTGCAGGAGAACATAACCGGAATTGTGCATACGGCCTGTGCAGGGATGTTCCTCGGCAACAAACTCATCTACCTTGAGGCCGGCAGCGGGGCAGAAAAGTCGATTGCACCATACATCATCAGGGAAGTCAGTGAAAAAATTCAGATTCCCCTGATAGTAGGGGGCGGGATCCGCACACAAAAGCAGGTCGAGGAGGCATTTCAGAGCGGGGCTGATATGGTCGTGATCGGTACTGCTTTTGAGCAGAATGCCGGAGTGCTCAACAAAATTAAAATGAAGAAGAATGAAAGTATCCATTGATATATCCATGTATCCCTTAACTGCGGATTTTGAAGATCCGGTAAAGGATTTTATCAGGGTTCTCAGAAAGTCTCCATTTGTGGTTGAGGAGAACGGATTGAGCACACAGGTATTTGGAGATTACCTGGAGATCATGGAATATTTGAATGAACATATCCACCAGGCGCTGCTCAATGAAAAAAATTGTGTATTCGTCTTAAAGATCGTCACGGATGATCGCAGCAATCATGTGGCAGATTATTGATCAAATATTTCAGCAATACGCCTCTTATGAAACCAGAGATGTGGTATTGGAGATCGTTGCCGTTATTTTTGGGTTTTTATCGGTGTGGTACTCAAAAGAAAACAAGATACTGGTTTTTCCTACCGGTATGATCAGCACGGCGATCTTCGTTTACCTTTTGTGGAAATGGTCTCTGCTGGGTGACATGATGATCAATGGCTATTATTTTATCATGAGCCTGTACGGCTGGTTTGTCTGGACCAGAAAAGTGGATTCTACACATGTTACCCCCATATCCAGAACCACCTCTAAAGAAAAGATCGCATCGGTGTTCATTTTTTTGGCAACGGTCATTTTTGTCTATCTGGTCTATCGTTATTTTGAGAAATGGAACGGCTGGACAGCCTATGTGGACACGCTTACCACCGCGATATTTTTTGTGGGTATGTGGCTGATGGCGAAGCGAAAAATTGAAAACTGGATTTACTGGATCATAGGGGATATTATTTCCATTCCCCTTTATTTTTACAAAGGATTGACCTTTACGAGCTTTCAGTATTTTGGCTTTACCTTTATTGCTATCTTTGGATATCTGGCATGGAAGAAAAACTTAAACAAAAACCCGCAAATATCGTAAAGGTGGTTTTGTTCGGTCCTGAATCGACCGGAAAATCTACCTTATCGGAACTGCTCGCCCGGCATTACAATACGGTCTGGGTGCCTGAATATGCCCGCGAATACCTGCAGGATAAATGGAATAACCTTAGAAAGACCTGCGAACAAAAGGACCTGATACCCATTGCCATCGGACAAATGGGTTTGGAGAATGAGCTCGCAAAAAAAGCGGATAAAATTTTGATCTGTGATACAGATCTGCTTGAAACAAAAGTTTATTCTGAGGAGTATTACGGTGGCTTTGTGGATCCGGATCTGGATAGGGCAGCAACTGAAAGCCAATATGACCTCTACCTGCTCAGCTATATTGATACGCCCTGGGAGGCAGATGACCTGAGAGACCGCCCAACCCAAAGGGAAGAGATGTTCCGGGCTTTCGAAAGGGCTTTGGTAAACAACCAAAGGCCTTATGTCATCCTGAAAGGCAGGGTAAAAGAAAGGATGAATACGGCGGTACAGGCCATAGATAAGATACTCACATCAAAAAGAAACCTCGATGCGTATTCTGACAAACTCACCCATTAACCAGTTTTTCATTGCCTGCCTTGACCGGTCTTATAAGCACAGGTAAAGAACTTTTGCATTTGAACCGCTCTTTTTTCAGTTCATCCCGGAGATTTTTTCTTGATAAGTCTGTTTAAAATTATCTAAAATTTAACAGACTGTCTGGCATGCTATTTGTACTTTTATCCTGTAAAAGAACAGCGATTGCCAATGAGAAAAAATTACCTTATTTTCTTCTTATTCAGCTTTTTAACCTTAACTGCTTTTTCTCAGAGTACAGAGACGGAGGTGGACATCCGGTTGTACCCCAATCCTGCGATTAGTTCATTTAATATAGAATACGAAAATGTAACTATTTTAAAAGTTGAGGTATATTCCATTATCGGTATCAAAGAGCTCGAACTGATTGACAATTACCGGGCTATCAATATATCCGGCCTGTCCCGGGGTATTTATATGGTAAAGATTTATACAGACAAGGGCCATCTGGTAAAAAAACTCGTTAAAAATTAATTTCCTAAGCATTTTTGTTAAAATTGCCCCGGGGGAGAAAGGTCCATTTTTTTTCCTGAACTTTTTCTAAATTTTTTACACCTTATTTCTAAAGCAGGAACACAAGGGTCTGTACTTATGTCTTATACAGTTTTTTGTTATAAACAGGTTCCGGAAAG
>JBFYPZ010000132.1:0-6130 GCA_041303035.1 Flavobacteriaceae bacterium | reverse complement strand
CCAAACAACCGTTAGGAGATGAGATCTTTATAAGATGTACCGACCTTTTGTATTCTCATGGAATAGATCATATTGAACCCGGTATAAGCTATTGGGATGAAGTGCCCTGTTTTTTCCAGACGAGTGCACCTTCCATGATCCCATTTGATCTTTTTGCAGCCAGTTTTTTTCTGTTGAGCCGCTATGAAGAATACATGCCCCATGTGCGGGATGAGCATGAGCGTTTCACAGCCGTTGAAAGTTTTGCATACCGGAAAAAATTTATAGAAAAACCTGTGGTTGATATCTGGGCTTACAAACTGCGCGAAATCCTTAAAAAGAGATTTCCCTATCAGCAGTTTGAAAAGCGTTCCTTTAAATACCTGTCAACGATTGATATAGATCTTGCCTATATGTACAAATACAAAGGCTTTATGCGACATGTGGGCGGAATTATTAAGGATCTCACCGAATTGCAGTTCCAAAAGATCGTAGAACGCTTTCTGATCGTTTTTAACTTCAAAAAGGATCCTTACGATGTGTATGATTATATCCTCAGGCTTCATGAAAAACATGAGGTCGAGCTGATCTTCTTCTTTTTGTTGGGAGAGTACAATAATTTTAATAAGAACATCTCGGTAAACAACGGCAAGTTCAAAAGGCTGATCAAAGAAATGGCCGACTATGTGGGCATTGGTGTCCACCCGTCTTATTATACAATGAAGGATGATGAAAAGATGAAAAATGAAAAAAAATTGCTTGAGAGCATCCTGAATTCACAGGTTTACCGGTCGCGGCAGCATTTTCTGAGGATTGACCTGCCTGAGACCTACCAGCACCTGATCGACCTCGGAATAACCGAAGATTATACCATGGGTTTTGCAAAACATTACGGTTTCAGGGCGGGTACCTGTACGCCTTTTTATTTTTACGATCTGGATTTCGAGATACAGACGCCGCTCAAAATATTTCCTTTTGCCGTAATGGACGGAACCCTGAAAGACTACCTGAGCATGACCACCAAAAAATCCTTTGAGACGATTGAAAAACTGGTGGAGGAGGTAAAAAAAGTGGACGGTACCTTTATCACTATTTTTCACAACGAATCCCTCAGCGGCACCGGAAGATGGCTCAACTGGGATAAGAAATTCGAGGAATTTCTGGCCGGGATCGGGAAGAACTAATTCATTTTCAGTTGGTTTGATATACACATGTACCTACATAGAACGCCCTGAGATCGATGAGGCAAAATACAATGCCTGTATTGAAAATGCGGAAAACGGACTGATCTATGCCTGCAGCTGGTATCTGGATGCGGTATGTGATCTCTGGGATTGCCTTGTTCTTGAGGACTATGCTATGGTCATGCCGCTTCCGCGGAGAACAAAACTGGGAATGGACTATATCTATCTGCCTTGCTGGATACAGCAGCTGGGTATTTTTTACAGCAAGGAACTGTCTGCTGAAATCGCAATGGCCTTCCTGAAGACCATACCGGAAAAGTTCCTGCTTACCGATATTTTTTTCAATGCACACAATGATTTTTATCCAGTAAATCAAATTGAACGCATCAATTATACCCTGGAACTTAAACAGCCCTATGAGGCACTTAAGCGAAGCTATACCAAAGGAAGGCAAAGTTCTATATCAATGGCAAAAAGCCGGGGCCTCGTTTGCCGGGATTCATTGGATTTGGACTTACTCATAGAACTTCACCAAAATAATTATGACAAGGGCAGAGCAAGAAGCCTTGAGGACCTCAGGCGCTTGAAAGTACTATTTACGCAAATTCTGGCCCGACAGAAAGGCAGACTGATCCTGGTTTTTGAAAACGGACAGGTGCTGGGTGGTGCGTTGTTCGCTATACAATCAGGCCGGATCATTTATTTGTTCTCCGCTCTAAGCGAGGCAGGCAGGGAACAACAGGCCATGTCATTTTTGCTCGACAGCCTGATAAAAGAATATGCTGAAAAAGCGAATGTACTGGATTTTGAAGGGTCAATGGTGCCCGGAATAGCTTCTTTTTTCAGAAGTTTCGGAGCAGGAAAAGAAAGGTATTTTCATTTCAAAAGGAGCCGGATACCTTTTTTCGGTAGTGGTAAAAAAGAAATACCGATAAAAGGGAGGTGATCCACATGGTAATGGCCGTAGTCAGGGCTGCACCAAGAATCCCGTTTCGGGGTATCAGCAGGATATTTAAGACCAGATTTAATCCAATGGCTGCTATCGAGATCCAAAAATTGAGCTGAGAGAGTCCTGAAGCAGAAAGCAGGTTTCCAAACAGTCCGCGGATGAGCAGAACCGAACTGATCCCTGCCAGCAAGAGGTAAAATTCCGTTTTTAAGGCCTGAAAATCCTTTCCGAAAAACAGCAGTATTTCGTTTGTAAAAAGCAGGCATACCGCCCAGATCAAAACTGTAATAATCACAAAAATAAGCAGGTAATTCCTGATATAAGTATCAATAAATTTCTTGTCGGTGATCGCTTTTGTGAGCCTTACAAAATCGGTGGTCAGCACGATATTGGGAATGATGGCCAGACTGAATGGCAACAGCGATATGTACTTGTAGTGCGTAACATCAATGGGATTCTGCAAAAGAATTCCGATGAGGAGTATATCCATGGCGATGAGCAGCTGGGAAGCTGTATTCGAAAGACCGGCAAAAATACTGTATCTCCAAAAAGAGCCTGAAGGATCCTGTTCCGATCGGTCGTTCAGGATTTTGCTGAGTTTTTTTGGAAAGAAGATCAGAAAGGTGAGAGCAGGACTGAGCAGAAGCGCGAGTACGTACCCCATTTCTTTTAACAAAAAACAGCCCGTAAAAATCAGGACCAGAGAAAGTAGTGCATGGGTAAATTCGATCAGGGCATATTTGTTATTGTCAGGGATAATGCGAAAATAGGTTTTGAGCAGTTCGAGAAGGAATTGCGGGATCAGCAGAGCCGAAAGGATCAACAGGTAGTACTTTGCCCCCGGCAGGGAATAAGTGAAAAATCCGGCAAAGACCGATATAAAAACCACCATCATCAAGGAAAAAACAAGCCCCTTTTTGGCTAGTTTTATAAAGAAAGGGTCTTTCTCTCCCGGATCTTCTCTCAGTGCACCAAATCGGAGCAAGCCCTGCGCGGCGCCAAAACCGGCAAAAGGAATAAAAAAAGATAGTATGCTCACAGCAAATAAAATGAGTCCGAGGCTTTCACCGGGTAACAATTGCAAGGCCAGCCAGGAAGCAAAAAAGGTAAGTCCCCGCGCCAGAACGGTCGAAATTAAGATAGCCTGTCCGCCCCGCCGGAGAAATCCCGCTATAAAATTCCTGAGTTCAGTGGCCATTTTGCCTGGAAATTAAATTTTTGTAAATGGCAGTAAACCTTTCTGCTATCACCATTTTATCAAAATTGGCAATCGCGTAGTTGTGCATTTTTATTGGGTCGGGAGCAGGTCCTTTCATTTGGTCAAGGATGGCATAAAAGAGTGCTTCTTCATCTTTTACCGGGATCAGCTTTCCAAAATCCTCAGGAAAAAATTCGGCAATACCCCCGGTGTCAGATGAGATGACCGGCACGCCGCAGGAAAAAGCTTCGAGGATCACACAGGGCAGATTTTCGTAATTACTGAACAGAACGAACAGATCTGCGGCCTGCATGTATGCCGGAATTTCGTTATGGGGAATTTGTTCTATGAGAATAATACTTTCTTTATGTATGCCCAGCTCCCTGACAAGCGGTTCATATTGAGCTGATCCGTCACCTACCATCACAAACCGGAATTTTACCTTTTCCATTTCCAGTCTTTTGATGACGCGTAATATGCCACTCACATTTTTATGTTGATCGAGCATACTTGAAATATGTAAAATATGGAATAGCCCGGATTTTTTACCAAGTGGCTTAAAGAGAGCCGTATCTACAACATTGGGAACGACCGAATAAGCATTTTTAAATCCGAGTTGCCGCATGCTTCTGTTCAGATTTTCCGAAACAGTAGTAATATGATCGGCATTTGAGCAGATAAAGGCTGCTAATTTTTTTTCCATTTTGCTTAGACCACCGGATCTTTGGGCTAAATATCCGGTAAAGTGTTCGCTGAGCAACAGGGGTTTTTTGTATTTGTATTTGATGAACAAACCGATAAGTCCGGCCGGATAGATCCTGTTGACATGAATGAGGTCAAAGGGTTCTGCTTTTTTTAGTAGGGAGAAGTAAGTTTGGGTAAACTGAAGTAATTTCATCATGCCTGAACCTTTCGGCCTGACATAGGCGATCAGCGTTCTGACTTCATTTATTTGTTGGTCGCTAATCTCGGTTTCCGATACTGAGGAATCTGTAACTACGTGAAGTACCGTTATTTGATGTTTCAGTGCAACAGCCTCTGTATGACGCTGAATAAAATCTCCGTTTTGCGGAAAAACCCGCGAGGGGTACCAACTGTTTAAGAATAATATGTGCAGTTTTTTTTTGTTCAAGTTGGATATAGTACTTTAGTGAGCTAAATTAAATTACTTTTTGAACATAAAGCAAGGAATGGAAATAAAGCATGTATTTTTTGATCTGGATCATACCTTGTGGGATTTTGAAAAAAATTCGCGCCTGGCATTTGCATTTATATTTGAAAAATATGAATTAAACATCAACAAGCCCCTGTTTGATGATATTTACCAACCCATCAATGAAAAGTACTGGAAACTGTACCGGGAGGAAAGAATCTCAAAAGAAGATCTTCGTTATCAGCGGCTCAAAGAGAGTTTTGACCTCATGGAATTTCAGGTCAGCGATGAGATCATTCATCTGCTCGCTCATGATTACATTGAGAATCTGGCAAATTACAACCACGTCTTTGAGAATACCTATGTTGTTCTGGATTATCTGCAAAGCAAATACGACATGCACGTGATCACCAATGGTTTTGATGAAGTCCAGCACAAGAAGATTCAAAATGCCAATTTGTTAGCCTATTTTAAAAATGTATTCACCAGCGAGCGGGTGGGTTTTAAAAAGCCGAGTCCCGATATTTTTCACTATGCGATGGCAACCGCGAAGGCAAGGGCGGAACAAAGCATCATGATAGGTGATAACCTGGAAGCTGATATTATGGGAGCCAGGGCGGTGGGTATGCGAACGATCCATTGCCGGTTTCAGGGTGAGTCCGAAATACCGGATGAGCTGTCCATAGTTAATCTGATCGAGCTCAAACGCTATCTGTAATAAATATTATTCGCTCCGGATTGGAAAATATTTGTTACTTTTAATATTTGAATAAATTGCTGATTTCCCCTATGTACCCAAGACGGATTGTTTTAATTTGGTTCTTTTTATGGACACTGTCGTCAGTTTCTCAGAATAACCAGATCCTGTATGATTTTGACGGTCTGCCGCAGAGCCTGATGTTAAACCCGGGTGCAGAACTCAACATCGACAAGCATTTTGGAGTTCCCTTACTGTCGAATGTATATGGACAGTTTGGGGCTACTGATCAGGATATTACTTATAATGATCTGAACAATGTTAACAATGAGGATCTGGACAACAAAATTAAATATCTGTATGACCTCGAATTGAGCAACTCTGATTTTTTTGTTGCCAATGGCCGTGTGGAGGTGCTGAATATCGGATTCCGGCTAAGAAATCCGGATTATTATCTGAGTTTTGGTATGTATGCAGATGGCAAGGCTTTTGGAAAATATGCCAAAGAAACCATGGATCTCTATTTCTTTGGTGATGATAAAGATAATGACGGACAGCCTGAAATAAATAAAAGAACCGATTTCAGTGAAATAAATGCCGTTGGCGAGCTGGTGGGTGTTTTTCATGTGGGAATTTCCAAAAAAATTAATGATCGCACACAAATAGGCGCGAGGTTGAAATTTCTTTCAGGATCTTTGAATTACAATATTCAGGACACTGAAGGTGAGTATTTCTTGCTGGGAGATGACCCCTACACACATAATTTTAATGGCATGGAGATCTATTTTCGCTCCTCAGGTTTAGATTTGCCTGTGATCAATGCGGGTGATGAATTGACTCTGGGTAACTATCCGCCTGCAATCGAAGACTGGAGTGAGCCCATATCGGATTTGTTCTTTATGAGCGGTAATTTTGGTATAGGCATTGACCTGGGTATTACCCATCATTTCGACGAGAATTTGATCTTTAC
>JBFYPZ010000131.1:0-6145 GCA_041303035.1 Flavobacteriaceae bacterium | reverse complement strand
AGCAGAGCGACAAGAATAAGGATAGGCAAAAATGCTTCCCAGATAGAAAGTTCTTTGTTTCTGATAATTTTAGTGTCCATTAAAAGTGTATTTAAAGGTGCTCAAAGTACACAAAAATGCCGTACAAATAATAATACAGATAAAATAAAGCGCGAATTTTCTTGCTGTGACCCTTGCTGATCCGCAGGTTAAAAGCCCGTTTTACTTCAAATTCAAAAAAAACTCAGATTTTTATACTAATTACGCAACCATTAAATAAAATTTACATCTATACGTTATATAGTAAAACCCCCGTTGCTATGAATTTGGAAATAAAAATACTGGAGTTTCTCTACGAGAATGACAATGGCACCTATCAGGACATCGCATTTTTAGACGATAACTTTGACGATCTGAGAGAGTGTGTTTGGAAATTAAAGAGTGAAAACCTGTTGGTTTTAGACGATAATAAACCCAGAAATCTGGAATATTTCGGTATCAATAACAACCGGATCTTCACGATTAAGGTTAAAATTAACGACAGAGGAAGGTTTTATCTGGAAAATTTGACAAATTCAAATAAAAAAGAAACAAGCAGACCGGGAAGAAAAAGTTTCTGGCGGATTGCATTTTAAAAATATTACTCAAAATTATATTAGTGAAAGAGGGCTGTTTTAAAAAAAACAGCTTTTTTTTTGCAAAAAAAAATCCCGTGTGCTGAACACGGGATTTATTTTTGATAAGAGTCAGATTAAACGCCTCCTCTTAAATGCTTTTGCCAGATATGCAGTTCTTCCCAGTTGCCTTCATCTGCCAGTTTTGATTGTGCAGACCAGGTTCTTGGATTGTGAACTGTGTAGGCAGGGCCAGCATTGTCAAGGATTTTCTGCAGCCTCTTTGTTGATGCATTTGCCAGTTGATGGAAACTCCAGATACCATCCTTGTTCAATAATCCCTGAATTTTTGGACCTATTCCTTCAATTTTTGTGAGGTCATCTTTAACTGCGTCAACAGCGGCCAATGGTGCAGCAGCAACCTTATCACCATCTCCTCCAAAGAATTGTTTCAAAAGCCAGCCCAGAAGCAGACCTAATAAAAATGCTCCCAAAAGCCACAATAACCAGGGCCAGAACACATCGCTACCATCACATGCCGTTGTATTAATTTGTAAATTTAACATAATATAAGATTTTAATTTGGTTAGACTATTTTACTACTATTTCTACTCTCCTGTTTTTTTGTTTGCCTTCATCAGTACTTCCATCTGCAACCGGCTCTAATTTACCCTT
This sequence comes from Flavobacteriaceae bacterium, assembly GCA_041303035.1. Classification (GTDB taxonomy): domain Bacteria; phylum Bacteroidota; class Bacteroidia; order Flavobacteriales; family Flavobacteriaceae; genus Namhaeicola. Next base: position 4,877 of record JBFYPZ010000131.1, on the reverse strand, counting down.
GGAATCAACGGTGATCTTTTCAGGGGCAACACCTCTGCTTACAAGTTGCGCTTTAACTTTTTCAGCTCTTTCAAGGCCAAGTTTGTAATTGTAATCCTGATCTCCATCCTGATCCGTGTGACCGGTCAAAGACACTGTAGCTTCCGATTTCTTTAGATCTTCACTAAGTGTGTCAAGATAATCAACTACATTTTTTTCATTGATTTCCTTGGTCTTGTCGTATTCAAAATAAATAATGGCTTTATCGTGTTTTTCCACCACATTCTCATTTCTGACTACCCACTTAAACTTGGTATTTCCAAAGGCTTCATCACCGGCATTCGCACAAACCCCCGCTAACCAGCTTTCCAATTCGAATTGGTCCGCTGCTATTTTGTCTATAAATAAGGCTTTAACCTTTTCGGCTCTTGCCATCCCCAACTGCGCATCTTCTCCTTCAAAGTAAGGTGCAACAATCAATAATTTTCTACCCTCCTTTATACCAGCTAAAATTTCCTCTTTTTTCTGAGGCCAGGCTTCACCGGTTATTGGATTATCAGAATTGCAATCGAAGGCAAGTGGCCCCCGAACAACTACTACCTCTTCCACCGCAGGTTCACAGCATACAACGGTTTTTTTATACCATTGCCATGAAAAATAAAGCAGCAAAATAAATAGCAGTAAAGTTAAAAGTGCTAAAAATTTTTTCATTTATTAAGGTTTTATGTTAGATAATGAATACTAATTCATGCTAAAATTAATAATTATTTTTTAAATGACTATTAAAAATTTACAACATGCGCATTTATCAAATATTTAATGAACTGATTTATCATGATCTGTTTCCACAGCAGAAGCAGCCAGTTCCTTTAACTCCATTTTGCACACCGGGCAATTTCCGTTTTCTGCATATGATTTTTCCTGTTCACATTTCATAGGACACTGGTAGGATGCCAAGGCGGCTTCTTCAGTTACTGTGGTTTCTTCAGTCGCCGTGGTTTGGGTTTCAGTTACAACAGGTTCTTCCATTTTTTGTTCTTCCTTCTTTGCTTCATTACAGGATATGACAGCTAAGAAAACTACCAATAACACAGTATTAAATACGTTTTTTTTCATTTGTATATTTTTATTTGTTCCCTCCAAATCTAAAAATAAATTTTAAACCAGCCATGAAAAAATCGGGTATGGCAAAACACTTTTTAAAGTACAATGGATTTAATGCTGAAAAGATCCGGAATTTCGCTTTCCCAGGTATATTTTTCCAACAGGGCGTTTTGCAGCGCTACTGAAGATTCCGATTCTCCGTGAATAAGAAAAATATTCTCCGGTTGGTTTTTAATATCCTTTACCCAGTTCAACAGTTCTTGCTGATCTGCATGGGCTGACAGGCCTTCAATTTCTTCAACCTGCATGCGAAAAGGGAGGGTCTTGCCATAGACCTTTACTTCTTTAGCTCCTTCGAGTATCTTTCTTCCCCGTGTTTCTTCGGCCTGATACCCAACAAACAATAAGGTGTTCTTCGGATCTGCCGAATTGGTCTCAAGATAATTGAGTATGCGTCCACCGGTCATCATTCCGCTACCCGCAATGACTATTTTCGATCTCTCATCTTCCCTCCAGTCCAGGGTTTCTTTAAAGTTATCCACAATTTTAAAATTCCTGCACATTTCTATGAATTCCTTTTCATCAAGCTTGTGCCAGTCCCTGCTGCGGTAGAGCAGTTCCAGAACGCTTAAACCCATCGGACTGTCAATGATCATTGGAATTTCAGGAATCCTTTTCTCCTTGCTGAGTTGCCATAAAATATACATGAGCAACTGAGAACGTCCAACAGAGAAGCTTGGAATAAACAGGCTGCCGCCTCTGGCAACTGTCTCGTTGATGATGGAAGCTATGGCCGGAATGGTATCCTTTTCTTCGGGATGTATTCGTGCTCCATAGGTACTTTCCAAAAATAAAAAATCAGCCTTTTTGGGTCGTAAAGGCTTAAAAAGCAGCAGATCATTCAATCTGCCAACATCCCCGGAAAAGACAAATCTTCTATTGTGTATGTCCAGTTCAATAAAGGTTGAGCCGATAATATGCCCGTTGTACTGAAACCTGGCTTTTACTTCCGGCACGATCTGTACCCAACGCGATGGAGGCAGTCCTTTGAAAAACCGGGCTGCGGTATCCACCTCCTGAACTGTATACAAAGGTTTGGCCGGGTGGTGTTTGGAATAACCTTCCTGGTTTGCGCGTTCTGCTTCATTCTCCTGAATTCTGGCAGAATCGTACAAGATAATTTTACTGATATCAAGCGTTGGATTCGTTCCATAAACCGGCCCCTTAAAACCATTCCTTACCAAAACTGGCAGATAACCCGTGTGGTCCAGATGACCATGGGTGAGCAATACCGCATCGATATCTTTTGCTGCGACAGGAAGCGGACCCCAGTTCAGGTTTCTGAGTTCCTTTTTTCCCTGGAATAAACCACAATCGACCAACAGACAAAACTTTTCGGACTGAAGTAGAAATTTCGAACCGGTTACAGTTCCAGATGCACCCAGAAAATGAATTTGAATGTTCATTTGAAAAAGATTTAAAATATTTCATCAAATCACTTCTACTAAGTTAAAATATTTTGATCTCTTAAATGCTTTTTGGTGGATTAGTTTTTTAAAAACGTTGAAGTTTGTAGAAATCGGGATTTTGACTTATGGCAAGACCCATACCTTTTAAAATATTGATAAAACTTGATCTATGAAGCAAGTTCAATAATTTTAAAACTACAGAAAAAAACTGGAAAAGTAAACAGCCAGTGCGAGGATAACTACCAATATTTGATGTAATATTTGTACCATGGTCCAAATGTAAACATAAATTGTTAAGTTATGTTTAATTAAATTGTTAAAAGATTATTAATTCCAACCTCCCTTTTTAAAGAAAAATGCGGGAAACAGGATCAGCAGAAGCACAGGATGTATGATAAACCGCCTGATATAAAAAGCAAATAAGTATCCATCCTTTAATTCTCCGGCAAGCACAACAAAAAAAGTGAAGGTTAAAAAGACAAAGGCAAGCAAATAAAACTTGACCGCAAAACGCAGCAGATCCCTGTCGCGAAAAGCCATCCAAATGATACCCAAAGAAATCAGGGTATTTACAGCATACCGGATAAACATGTTAAAAAACAGCTTTAGCCCATGGTATTCAGGTATGGGCTTTAACAGATAGTCGTGATCAAAATAGCTCTGAAAAGGATCATACAGCCATTTTGTCGCCAGGTACCTCACGGCCACCAGAGAAACAAAAAGAGCAGACAGGATGATTAATCTATTTTTCTTTGACATTTTTTAGCTCTTTATAATGTGAAAAGAATTGCACCCAAATGATCCAGAGAATAAAAATATAACCGTATATAATGGAAGGAAAGAGCAGGTCATGAATAAAGATCCTGTGCTGTGGATATTTTTGATATATGGCTGCTATAAAAAAGATGCGCAAAATATTTACCAGATAAATGGTTACGATGCCAAAGATGCCGAAAAAAAATGTGTCTTTCAGATCGCCCTTGAAGGCAATGATAAAGGCCAGAAATAAAATGATAATACTCACTGAATTACAACCCTCCACTACATTGATCACATGCTGCCCGTTCAAAAAAAAATGTATGGACATTTCTGTTTCACTTTGTTGTACCTGAGCATCAAAACCCAGTATAAGTGCTGCTGTCTTCACGTGTTCTGCTACTTGTCTGGTAATGGGGGCACATGAAAATACGTCTGTTTTTGTCTGTGTTTTCGAAAGATAAACCGAATAGATCCCTGTAAGAATAAAATAAGTTGCAAAAAACTTAATCAAAAAAATAATAATAGTTCTATTTTTGCTCAAGGAATACACATTAAGGGTTCCTCAAAAATATGAAAACTTATGGAATATCCGCTACTGCATAAGAAAGTTATCGAAATTCTGGCTGCAGATCATACCACAGATGAAAAATTATTGTCGGTTTGTGAATTGCTTAAAAAAAGTATTCCGTATTACCACTGGGTTGGTTTTTATTTTGTGAACGGAGAAAAAAAAGAACTCAGATTAAGACAATTTGCCGGAAAACCCACCGAACATACTTTGATACCTTTTGGAAAAGGAATTTGCGGACAGGTAGCTGTCAGCAATAAAAATTTTATAGTACAGGATGTCACCGAACAGGACAATTATATTTCCTGCGGGATGGATGTCAGATCAGAGATCGTGGTACCCATTTTTAAAGATGGTAAAAATGTGGGGCAAATAGACATTGATTCGCATGATCTTGCCCCCTTCACCCAAGAAGACGAAGCTTTTTTAGAACTGGTGTGCAGGGAAGTGTCCGCCCTACCCCTCTGATCCAGTTGTTCCTGATTGTTGAAAAGGCAAAATCCTCACTCGCAAAATCTGTCCAATTTGCGTGAGAAAATTTCATTTTTTTATAAAACAGCGCCTCTTGGGTCTGCATAAATTATCAGGCCTGAAACAATTCTATTTTATTGCCAATTATATTTTGTGCAAGCTAATTGATTTACTAATTTTGCGCAAAATTTTACTGTTCCCATGAGCCAAATAAAAAAGATAAAATCAGCCCTGATCTCCGTTTTTCATAAAGACGGACTAGAACCCATTGTAAGGGAATTAAACAGGCAGGGAGTTACTTTATATTCGACAGGCGGAACCGAAAACTTTATTCACCTTCTGGGTATAGAGGTCATTCCTGTAGAGGGCATAACTTCTTATCCTTCAATCCTTGGAGGCCGCGTAAAGACCCTGCACCCCAAAATATTTGGCGGAATACTGGGCAGAAGAGAACTCAAGGAAGATCTGGCGCAAATGCGGGAGTATTCCATACCCGAAATCGATCTGGTCATAGTTGATCTGTATCC
>JBFYPZ010000130.1:0-6146 GCA_041303035.1 Flavobacteriaceae bacterium | reverse complement strand
GCCTCAAAAAAGTAATCCGGCTGTTGTTTATGTGGATTATCTGGTGATAAACCGTTGCGGTAGGAATAAAGGCCTTTTTAAATACAGTATAGGCATCGTTCAGTTCGAATTCACTGAAATAATCGATATTCTCTTCCAGATAAATCAACACCTCGTCAAGGATATTGAAACCCGATGTTTTGAAGTATTCACGAAGAGCGTCTTCCTGGTATTTGAAAAGCGTTTTCGATGTTTGTGATTCCGTCCGGGTAAACCCCATGTCGGTAACCGATGTATTCAGAAAATCAAAGCCAACATAATAGGCCAGGTGCACAATGGCGTGCTGTATCTTTTTAAGAAGCACTTCAGTTGCTTCCTGTATGGAGGTCATATCCTCGTAAGGGTACGACTCATAGAATTCAGCAAGTTCATCGTACATATCGTTTCCGATCAGGGGCTTTATAAAAGCAGTCTCGGCATTTTCGATATGTGGTTGAAGCCTTTTATAATCGTTGGCGACACCCACCGGGATGATGGTTTGTATTTCTTGGATCGAACTAATTAACATAGCCTTCTGTTTTATGGTTACGAGAGAGTTTTTGTGGTTCCGGCGCCGGTATCGAGGGTAGTCAGGATTGTATTTCTGAAACGCAATTCAACATCGTGAGGCATGCCGTTGAATCTCAGGAAAGCCTCCAGCGGGTCGAGCATGTTTTGCCGGTCAATCCATGCATTAGCAATGTTTACCAGGAATGCTTCCCTTATATTCGATCCACCCTGGTTCCCTGCGTAGGTACCCCCGGGCATTCCGGCTCCAAGCACATTCGGGTTGATCATCAGCGAAAACAGTATTTCACTGTTAGCCGCGGCAGAGGTTATAAGGTTTTGGTCGTTATTCAGTTTATTCTCAATCGGTTTAATAATCCATTGTTCTTCTGTTTTTCCGTTCGATGGATTAATTTCAAAAAAGGTGAATATTGGTTTGTTGGCATTTTCGGGGCCGCAAAGGTTTTCCTCAATCTGGTCCATGTAAGTCATCATGGCAGTTTGCCGTTCAAGCGTTGTTTTATACTCGCCTGCCGGGAATTTCTTATCCCAGAATGCATACGGTATCTGAACGTGCATTTTCCAGGTAATCTGGTTAACAAATGCCTTTTTCAGGAATAGCGGCACCGAAGAAGCTACATCGACCCATCCGGCCTTGTAAGAGCTGTACCAAATAGGTTCCGAGTAATACTCGTTATTACTCCACGAATCGCGAAGTACATGGATGAACGACGTTCCTTTCACCTTTTTTTGTTGCTTTACGCGGTCGAGGTGTGCCAGAGGGTCGTATTCTTCGAGCACATCAATTACCGTATAATCGGCTTTATCGGAAGGAGTATCGGGCCATTTCCCCGACACAAAACATTTTTCAATTGATCCGTTTGCATTGGCAACCGAAAGGCGGCAATATCTGGCGTTAATGGTATTAATGCCCACGAGTTTATCTCCCTGAATGTTCGGGATCAGTTGCACAAAGGCAGCGCCAAATTTCAGGTAGTCGCGCAGCGCCTTTTCAAGATAACGGCGCACCAGTCGCGAGTTAATGAAAAGCCTGAGGTCGGCATCGTTCACCACCTCGAGCAATTCATTTCCTTTCTCGTCGTATCCGGTAACCCTTACCGGGAATATTCCCTGCCCGATGGTCAGGTTCCTGAGAAATTTCAACCCGGTATTCAACACCCCTATTTTCCCGATAGTTTCAATCGCAGTATCGGGGAATTGGTTGCTGATTCCCCAGTCGGCAATGTAGGTATCTTCGACCATCGTTTTATCGGGATCGTAAGGCGAAGGTTTCGAAATGTCTTTAGGTTTCAGATCGGGGGCACCGGTGGTTTGTGCAAAATACCTGTTCCCGAATGCCATCAGCGGCACACCACTGTTGTTAAACAATATTTCAGCCATTATAATACAACTCTTTTACCGTTCCATTCCACAATGGCGTCGATATCGACTGCGGTGATATGGCCGGTTGGGTTAAACTTCTTATCGACAGGGCGCACACCTCGCATCCTGTTTTCTTTTGCATTAAACGGTAAACCTGCGGCCACGGCATTAGCAATGAAAACCAACTCACCGTTTTTCTTTACAAATTTTATTGCGAAAGTAGCCTGATCGCCCGCCGGATTTTCTTTTATGTCGTATTCCTTTAAAGCAAGGTTACGGCGTATTTTTACTTTTTCATCATTCACGGGTTTAATTGTTTCATATAATTCATGAACGAAAGTAAACCACCACCGGTAACCCTGAAAGGACACATTTAAAACATTGTAAAAACAGCAGTAATTGCAGCTAAATACGAATGTTAAAGGTTAGATATCAGAAGTTAACCTATAGGTTAATTTTTATGCCTCGCCAAAAAAATAGAGCCAGCCACCCGGCCGGCCCCATTTTGTTTCAGAACCTGATCTGAGCTTCAACTTCAGCGATTTTTTCATCGAGGCTTTGCTTAATCACTTCGAGCACCCTCGAAAGAACTGCCGTGTTAAAAGTCTTAAATTCCGATGTTGTATTAACATCACGGATAAAAAGCTGAGTGTTCATGCCGTCGGCCGTGAGTTTAAACGACTGAAGGTTCCTGCGCGACTCCTTCAGTTTCCTGAACTTATCGATCAGCATGGTAAGGTCTTCCACCTTAGCGATCTTCTCATCGAGCGACAGTTCAGGAACAGGTTCAACCACTGTAACCTGAACAGGTTCTTCGATGTTTTTCACTACCGTCATAGCGGCTTCGTTGTTCTCAACTTGCTTTTTAGCTTGATTTGACATTGTTTTTACCACTGCCTTGTGGATTTATATTGGCATCAGGCCCGCCGGTTATTTTCTAATTACGCTGCAATAACCATTGAGCCATGGCGGATAATGTCAACTGTGAAGAAAAGAGTAGGAAATCCAGGGGTGCATGTCATTTTTTTGCGTTCACTAAAAACCAATATTCATTTAAAATGAACAGAGCAAAAAAATGAACGCATCCGGAGGATCCGCCCTGGCACCAGGGCGCGACCCCTTGACAGTTCCGGCAGGCGCAAATAACTTAGTGGCGGAATTAGAGAATAGATTTTCTCAGAGATTAGAAAAAAAAATACCATCTTCCCGGTAAGGAAAATGGTATTGATGGTAAAGCCGTTCAGCATCATTCATGAAGCCAGCTGAGACTTCATTTTTTGTTTTTCAACCTCTTCGGTTCCCCACATTGCGCGAATATCGTCCATCGAAAACGACTTATGCGACATTTTACGGTAATCGCCATAGTACCAGTACCAGGCAGTTTTGTTATTCGAAAACCTGAAACCTCTTTCCTTGAGCAGTTCCTTTATCGGTTTTGTATTTCCCGATATCCATATCCACGAACCAATTATTTCAATAGTAACATCTTCGAAAAAAAGAATCTGGTTAATCTTCTGCATAATTTCTGCCGATACCGAATGCTCGTAGTATTTCCTTCCCTCCGAGAAAGTGGTATTGCTGTTGATCAGCTTCTTACTCAGCAATTCGTACTCAGCATTTATCTCCTGCATATCCTGTGTGGATCCACCACGGTCCGGATGGTGCAGTAAAGCGAGTTTACGGTACATTGTACGAAGCTCGTCAAGGGTATTAATATTGCGAAACCATTTCATAAGTAATATTTTTAGGTTACAATAAGCCTTCGTCAGCGAATGAGAAATAATTATCTGAAGTAATAATCAGATGGTCAAGCAGTCGGATATCAAGTAATAACCCTGCCTGTCTTATCTTTTCAGTAATTTGTTTATCGGCATCGCTCGGGAACAAACTCCCCGATGGGTGGTTATGGCAACATACTATCGATGTAGCACATGCTTTCAGCGGAACTTGCATAATGGCTCTTACATCAACAACAGTTCCTGTGAATCCACCTTTCGAAGCAAGGTGAGCACCCAAAATCTGATTGCTTTGGTTCAGCAACAATACAAAGAAGTGTTCAACGTGATCAATATCTGGCCAGAATGTTATGCAAGCCTTAAATATGTCTTGCGAACCCGATACTTTGATACGTTCTTTTACAGGAATGTTCGGATGGTACGAAACCTGAATTTCAGCGACCTTAGATTCAAAAATGTTCATGGCATCTCAGTTTAAGATTCAACAGCCTGTACAACCAACTCATTGTTTTGAACCAGAACATGAATGACTCTGCCAGGATAAAATCCAACGTCATTCAGCCAGTCACCCGACAATTTTAGAACAGGAACTTTCCGGCAATTTCTGTCGTACTTGCCTTTTCTTCTGTACTCCGAATGAAGTTTAATAACTCTTACACTACTTTTCATATATTCACCTCTGCCCTGAGGGTTTGTATTGGCATCTGGCCCGCCGGTTAAATTTTCGGCTACCGGCCATTGAGCTGCAACGGATAATGTCAATTAAGGAACATCGAATGCAATACCGGGGGTAATGTCAGTTTCCATCCAGGCAGTAAAGCATTGAAGGAAAATGAACTATCCCCTTGACAGTTCCGTTGAGCGATCAATAACTTTCTGAAAATTTAAGTGTGGGCCCCCGGCAAAAAGAAATAGCATAAAAAGCGAATAGAAATAAATTGAGCAAAAAAAAGCGCCCTGAGGACGCTAATGAGCCATCATTTGTTTGAAGGCACGGTATTCCCAATCAATAGTTTCTTGCGGGAGGTTCTCTTCAGCTTCTGGCCAGTAGATGGTAGACAGGTAATCGCAGAACTCTTGCCAGAAGGTTTTTTCGGTGTTTTTAAGATGTTTTTTCATTTCAGTAAGTTTTAAGAAATTATGTGCAGCACTTCTGAGACTGATCTGCATAAAAACAAAGAGGAACTGGAATACCGGAATGAAATGAGGATATGCCGGGAAAATCCTTGTTTTCGCGGAGCGCCCGGTATGCAAATCAGGCTCGTGCTTAGCATAGAATTTCATAACTTACATGAAAAAATAACTATACCGGAAAAGCCATCAGGGGTTATGCAGCCTGCAAACCATTGGCATGGGAGCTGAACCGTAGGAATCTACCCAGGAATACAGGGTAAAAAGAATGGGCATAGCGTGATCAGGCTCCAGGCACGGCGAAATTCTCATAACGAAGCAACAAAAAAAAAGCCCTGTTTCCAGGGCGATTTTTCAGAATGGAAAGTTGTCCGATTAAGCCTGAGACTTCTTCTGCTTCCTGGTATTTTTCGGAGCAGGTTCAGCAACCTCATTTACCTTTTTGGAGTAGTAACAGGTGTACGAGCGGCCGAATTTGTCAGGTTCTTTCAATTTTGCGACCTCGAATGTAATGTACTTAACCCCGTCACGTTCGTAAGCGATTTTTTCTACTTCTTCAACTTTCAGGGTAACCCTGGCGATGTTTAAATTCGGAACCTGGGTTCCTTTGCCGATGTAAATTTTTTCGTAAGCCATGATGTTAAATTTTAAAGTGTTAAAAATTATGTGCAGCAAATCAGCGGATGAAATAAGAAAAACAAGGAGGAACTGGAATACCGGAATGAAATGAGGATATGCCGGGAAAATCCTTGTTTTCACGGAGTGCGACCATCGGGAGTTGAAATTTCAGGAGCTTGCTTAGCATAGAATTTTGACACACTTATTTAACATGGTGGCCGGAAAAATCATGGCAAAGGAAACAGTGCAGAATAAGATCGTTTGGGAGTGAAAGTATAAAGGTAAAAAAATAGGTAAGTGAAGGGTAAGTAAAATAAGAGGTGCAAGCAAAGAACCTATTTAGGCGTGGATATGTTGATACTCGAAAAATAAAAAAACTGGCCCGCTAAAAATACAGCAGAAGAATAACTGAATCGGAAGGATCCATGGAAAGCACTGGAACAGGGAAAGATTAATGGAGCTTAAAACAACAAATAAATTCCCAAGGCATGGCCATTCTCTTTAGCTTCCTTTCTCTTTGGCCAAAAAGAGAAAGGAAGTGCGCAGTTCGTTGGGATGAAATTGGGCCCCAACGAACCGATTTTTTTGAAGTTGAAAACGTAAAAATAAAGCGATGCGCAAGGTTCTTTTTGCGAGCTTTTTCTTACAAGAAAAAGCTTATAGAAAAAATCAGATTATTATGTATCAATTTAAAGTTAATCATTTAGTTGAAAAGGTAAATTTTAAAAACGTAGTTTTTGAATGTGAGAACTT
>JBFYPZ010000129.1:0-6173 GCA_041303035.1 Flavobacteriaceae bacterium | reverse complement strand
TCGACCGGAACAAAAGCTATAACTGTGACAACCCTTATTGATAATACTACATTAGGCAGTCTTCAATCGGAACACGGACTGTCTCTCTGGCTCGAGTATGATGATAAGCGAGTTCTCTTCGATACAGGACAAACCGACTTGATTGTGAGAAACGCTGGACTGCTCGGTGTTAATTTAGCCGATATCGATGCAATTGTCATAAGTCACGGACATTATGATCATACAGGCGGTCTCAAGGCTGTTCTTGATATCGCTCCAAAAGCAATTTTGTATCTTCATCCAGAAGCGTTGAGACCAAAATTTTCTCAAAAAGATAATAGAACCAGAATGATCGGTATGCCGGATACTGCGAAGGAGACTATCCGTGTTTTGGCAGATCATGGAAAAGTTATTTGGACAGAAATGCCAACAGAAGTGTTTCCCGGGCTTTTTGTTACCAGTCGAATACCACGAAATAATAGCTATGAAGATGTCGGAGGAGCTTTTTTTATTAACCAAACCTGTCAAAAAGCAGATGAATTGTTAGATGACCAGGCAATCTTTTTTGAGACAAAACCAGGACTTGTAGTTCTTATCGGCTGCGCCCATGCGGGAGTGGTTAACACTCTGGATTACGTGACAAAATTGACCAATCATAGAAATATATATGCTATTATAGGCGGAATGCACCTAGTTAACTCAAGTATGGAGCGAATCGTAAACACAATAAACGCATTCAAAAGATATAATGTTCAAAAAATTGTGCCTTTGCATTGCACCGGCAAGGAAGCAGTCGAAAAAATTAAAAATGCCTTTGGTGAAAAGTATGTGTTGTCAGGGGCAGGAACAAAAATCGTATTAACTTAGGGCTACATAAGCTATGCGTAACAAACAAAAAAAAGCAATATTTGTGAACTGTAAAAAAATCTTTGGAACGATTGAGCTTTAGACTTTTGCGATAAGAAAAAATTTTAACGTTATAATGAAACTTAAAGTGTTGGCTGCGTAGTCAATAATTTGATTGGCAAAATATTTTTTAAGGGGAATCTTATGAATGGTCACAAAGTTATCAAAACTGAACTGGCACCTGCTGCAATAGGACCTTATTCGCAGGCTGTTTGTGCAGGCAATATGATTTTTGTTTCGGGCCAGTTAGGCATTGACCCAAAGACCGGACAACTGGTCGCAGGGGGTATAGAGTCCCAGACTCAACAGGCCATCGAAAATGTAAAGTCAATTCTTATTGATGGCGGATTTGAGATGAGCAACGTCGTGCAGGCTCAGGTGTTTCTTGCTGATATGAAAGATTTTGCTGCAATGAATGAAATTTATGCAAAGTATTTTACAGAACCTTACCCGGCCCGTGCTGCTATTCAGGTAGCAGCTTTGCCAAAGGGCGGCCTGGTGGAAATTATGGCTGTGGCCGCAAGAGATTAGAGATGCCTCTTCTGCCAATAAACTATGAGACTCTTAATCGGAGTAAAGCAAAATGTCTTTAACTGACTTGTTAAAAGGAAGAAAAAATATAACCTATCAGGAAAACAGCGGGATAAATTTAGCCGTTTATCTGATAAGTGAATTTCAAGACAGGACTTTTACCTTTAAAAGCTTAAAAAGAAAATATTTTGGACTCAGCGCAGAAAACCTTCTCAAAAAACTTCAGGATGAATTAGACAGTATGCTTATACTGTACAGTTATACAACAAAAGTAAAAACATTTACTGATAAAAAGGGAATTTCTCAAGCCAGAATAAAGCTGGTCGGCAGAGCAGGTTCAATGAGCAGATACAATCCACTGGATATAGAACTGGAAATAAACACAGAAACATAACTGCGAATTTTTCCTTCAAAGAATTTCCAAAATGACATCGGTTAACGAACAATCTGACCAAGTTTCACCTTACAATGAAGACAAGAAATACATATTTGGCCCGGTTCCTTCGAGAAGGCTTGGGCGATCCTTGGGAGTCGACCTTGTGCCATTTAAAACATGTACCTATGATTGCATATATTGCCAGCTTGGAAGAACTACAAATAAAACTGTCCAGAGAAAAGAATGGTCTCCATTTAATAAAATCATAAGTCAGCTCAAAGAGAAGTTATATCTGAAGCCGGACTATATAACTCTTTCCGGTTCGGGCGAGCCGACATTGTTCTCCAGATGCCATGAGCTTATTTGTAAAATCAAGGAAATAACTAATATACCCATTGCCGTTTTAACAAATGGTTCATTGTTATGGCTTCCGGAGGTAAGAAAATCTATAATAGAAGCTGATATCGTTATCCCTTCTCTCGATGCAGGTAGCAATCATTTATTTCAATATGTCAACAGACCTCATCCTGACATCTCTTTCGATAAAATGTTAGAGGGATTAATAAAGTTCCGAAGTGAATATAATGGTAAATATTGGCTGGAAGTATTTTTATTAGCTGGTGTGACTACGCCTGTGATGGAAATTAACAGGCTAAAGACCCGCATAAATTCGATACAGCCTGATAAAGTTCAGGTAAACACGGTAACTCGCCCTCCTGCAGAAAGCTTTGCTGAGCCTGTTCAAAGGGAGCAATTGGAAAATCTGGCTGCACAATTATTTAAACACTCGGAAGTTATTGCTGATTACAAAGACGTTCATAAGAAACAGGAATTTGTCACTCAACGCGAAGATGTTTTGACTCTCTTAAAGCGCCGTCCCTGTTCTGTGGAAGACATCTCTGCCGGTTTAGGTTTGCATCGAAATGAAGTCCTTAAATATATAGAAGAACTGTCCATCGAAGGTAAAATAGAAGCAATATCGCAAAATCAAAAAGTGTATTATAAAGCTGTGGCCTACTGATATATAAAATTATAAATGAAATAAAAGAGTATGTCTGGAAAAATCATCATAAATCCCTTTGGCATTATTAGACATAAAAAACCATATGTAAAGCAGTTTGATGGGTGAGATGCTGTTGTTTCAGGCCGGGTTGACAAGCACTTAAAAAATGCTAACATTCAGGACAAAGGTATATTGAAGTAACCAAATATACAACAAACAAAACAAACTTATTTAAAAGAGTATTTTATGAACATCATCGTCACAAAGTTTAATATTATATTATTTAAGGTTATGGGAGAAAACTGATTGAACTATTATATGTCGTCTTAATTCATCTTCTGAAAATGCCTCCAGCCAACATCTCGATACATTCAAATAAAAACAATTCGACTGTTCTTCTAAAATAAGAAAGGACTAAAAGGTACCTGTATGGAAACAAACATAAGAAAAGGATTTCACTGGCGTTCATTTGTATCGGTGCTAATTGCATTATCTTTCATCGTGCTCACCTTTACAGGTATCGTACTTTTTATTGTGCCGCCGGGGCGTATTGCCAATTGGACAGACTGGAAATTTCTGGCTCTTACTAAAAACCAGTGGATTGCTCTTCATGACTGGTCAGGAGTTATTTTTGTTATTGCGGTGGTCTTTCATCTATGTTTTAATTTAAGAGCCTTTATCAGTTATTTCAGGAGCAAAACCGCTAAAATATTTTCACTGCGTGCTGAATGGGTAGCGGCATTGGTTATCTGTGTTGTTGTCTGCAGCAGTGCTATCTTAAACATTACCCCATTTTCTAAATTGATGGCCTGGAATGACAGCATTAAATACAGGTGGGACAACCCATCACAGCAAAGCGATGTGCAAGGCGCCCGATTCGGGCGCATGATCCTGAAACAATATTGCGAGCAAATGAATCTGGATGTAAATGAAGCGATAAAAAAACTTAAGGATGCCGGTTTCGCTGCTAAGCCTGAAATGACCATGCGGGAGATAGCAGCATCTGCCGGCGCACATCCATCAGAAATCCGCACGTTCCTAAATCAACCTACTCCTGATCTAAAATAGTCAAGATTTAATCTGACAGACATACCTTCTGCTGTTTTCAATCACTCTATCTGTTTGCTTGGAAACATCCTGCACATACCTGGTTGCCATCTGTAAATCTGCATGGCCAAGAAGCCTTTGGACAGCAAATGGATCGCCTGATCTGGCGGCAATGGTAGCAGCAGTTCTTCGCAAAGCATAGAATCCTGTCCCTTTGGGAACTTCAAGTCCCGACTTCTTAAGTAACCTCGAAAATTTTGTAGTGATTGTATTTAAGATGTTGTATTTACCATTACCATTATCATCAGGCTTTAAAAGAGTCTGCATATATGGATTGCCCTTGATTGTATAGAAAACAAGCTTACCTGTCCTGGGAATCTTTTCAAGGGCTTCGACAGTTTCAGGCCATAATGGTAAATCCCTTGAAATTCCTGTCTTTCTTCTTGGTAGATTCACTCTGGCATTGATAAGATCCAAATCAGACCACTTTAGCTCTGAACAATCTGTACATCCAAAACCGCAATTCAATCCAAGCCATATCATGGCTCTCATCTTTACATCAGCCAAAGATAACAACTTATTTATCTGTTCTGAGTTAAATGTGAATCTCTCCTTATGAATTATCTTGCCTCTCGAAACAGCATCAATATTTGGGATATTCTCAAGGATATCATTCTTTCTTGCCCAGTGAAATATTGCCTTCATAATACTTATATGCAGATTCAACCTGCAGACAGAGCCATACCTTTTCTGGAGCTTTCTTTTATAGTTTTGCAGCTCGAGGGTTGTAATGCTCTTTATTTTGCGACCTGGACCCAGAAAAGCCATTAATTTGTTGAGACTATCGATCTGGTCATTGTGGTGTCTTGTAGTAAGGTCATTTGCCAGTAGCTTTGAATACTGATACTTCAAATATATATCACAAAGCTGTTTGAGTGTCATATTATCGCCTGTTTGTTTTTGTTGTAGATGATTTTGGCCTCCGTGCAGGTATGTAGCCTGATCGAGATACCTTTGAAGTGCATATTTCTTATCAGAGCCGAAGTAGTAAATTTTCCCTTTTACCTTTTTGCAATACTGTCCAGTCGGATGAAGCGTCAGCGGAAACTTGTCTGAACGTGTTTTTCTTTTTAAAGTATTCATAATCCTGCCTCCTAAAAAATTGTCTACTTTTTTAACGATAATCCCGAATTAGTTGTAGTAGTGGTTGTAATTTCCAGTTAGGCTACGACAACCAATAAATACAACTAACTGCAATTTAATAGCTTATGATTATTATACGATATGAAAGTAAATAGGTTATATAATCCAATAGCTTTAAAACCGGCAACAGTATGTTCAATCCTATTCGTTGGCAGAGGCAGAAGAAAGGTTGATGGAAGGAATGTAGTTGATTAGGAAGTAGTCCCAGAAGCCTCAGAAACTTGTACATTTGGGCTACGTTCAATTATTTTAATAGATAGGTAGTCAGATAGGGTCTTTTATAAAAACTCGTTTAAAAGGAGACTGGTAAGTTTTATGATAGTGTAATTGCTATCTACTTGTTATATAGTTGTTTTATCCTTGCTTTCCAGATATAGACAATTATAATTACCATTTATCCTAATACTTTTGGGTGTGCGTATTAGGGATATCTCAATCAGAGCAGGTGCAATGCCTGCTCTTTTTTTATATCTCTAATGTCCTAGACTTCTGTTTTCCTCTTACAATACATCATAGACAAGCAGTTTTATGAGTTTGGAGTGTATTTTCCAGACTATTGAAATTATCAAGCAGACAAATAAAAAAAGGGGAAAATAAAATGCCGACATTTTTATTAGCAATGCAAAATTTAAGAGATGTAACAGGAGTTCCAGATACGAACAGTATCAAATCAATATTCTGTGTATTTGGGATTATTTATCTAATTGCCTGTATATTAGCTTATAAAGGTGGACTATTGAAAGGGATAGCTCAAAATTGTGCTTTTTTTACATTTGGACTTATTATTTATCTTTCTATGGGTGACTGTTCTATGGTTCATCCAAGGATTTACGGTGCCAATAAACCATCGAGAATGACAGAGAAAACTTTTACCATTGATGACCTAAAAAGTATTGAATATCACAGCACAGTAGGAAATCAATTCCAATCCTTAGACGAGGCTGTCTGGGATAATCGAGATGGATATGTTTATGATTTAGGATACAAGGTTTTTTGCCTAAATGACCCATTAATAAAGAGACCTGATACAGATGCCAAATGGAAAATTTATATTCCATGGAAGGTATTTCATCCAGCCTGTTTAATATGGTGTCCTCTTCTTTGTGGTGCATTGCCTGTCATATTAGT
>JBFYPZ010000128.1:0-6235 GCA_041303035.1 Flavobacteriaceae bacterium | reverse complement strand
CTTGTGGCAGCAACCATAGGCATGTTCTCAGAACCCATAGATCATGAGTTATGGCACTTTATAGCTTTTGCGGCAGGTACGGGTGGTAGTATGCTCATTATTGGTTCTGCGGCAGGTGTGGTGGCCATGGGTATGGAAAAGATCAATTTTTTCTGGTACTTCAAAAACATCAGCTGGTTGGCTCTGATAGGTTATCTGATTGGTGCCGCAGCTTTTATGATTATAAGATCCTTGTAAAGTTTGGGAAAAGTTTAACAAAAACAAGCAACAATCAAGCCGTAAAACGAGCAATTTTGCAAGGAATTAACCGATTTCATTTAATTACTTTATCTTTGATATGATCGCAATGCAAACTGGCGCTGGTGGTGCTCAAGATGTTCTGGAAGAAGTTGTTTCCGAAGAAAAAACCTTATCTATTTACAATCTGATCCTGGAAAGTGGTTTGTCCGGGCAGATAATCATCGGTATTCTTTTTATACTGCTGATCATTGCCATGTACATCTATTTCGAGCGCTTCTTCGCTATTAAAGCAGCTGCTCAGATGGATAAAAATTTCATGAACCAGATCAGGGATAATATCCTTCACGGTAATATAGAGGCGGCAAAAGTGCTAAGTGCCAAAAACGACAAACCGGTGGCCCGCATGATCGAAAAGGGCATATCGCGGATAGGCAGGCCGTTGGCGGATATCAATACCGCCATAGAAAATGCCGGAAAACTGGAAATTTATAAACTGGAAAAGAATGTGGCTGTTTTGGCAACCATATCGGGTGCAGCACCCATGATTGGCTTTCTGGGGACTGTTTTGGGGATGATCGTAGCGATTCACCAAATTGCAAATGCAGGGGGACAGATAGATATAAAAATGCTCAGTGGCGGATTGTATGCGGCGATGACAACGACCGTAGCAGGACTCATTGTTGGTATTCTGGCCTATATGGGATATAACCATTTGGTTGTCCGCACCAACAAGATCGTGTACCAGATGGAAGCCAAGTCCCTCGAATTCCTTGATTTGTTGAATGAACCCGCTTAAATGACTGTAAGTGAATTTAGGAAACAGAAATAAGATCGATCCAAGTTTTAATATGTCGTCCATGACCGACATTGTATTTTTATTGCTGTTGTTTTTTATGCTGACTTCTTCGCTGGTCACAGTGAACGCTTTGGATATCCTGTTGCCAAAAGCCCAGGGAAAAACAGAAAACAAGCAATCAACTGCGGTAAGTATTACCAAAAATCTTGATATTTATGTTGATAAGGATAAGATAGGCGAAGAGGAACTGGAGAGTTACTTGCTCAGTCAACTCAGGAATGAAGAGAATCCTACTATAATTTTAAGGGCTGAGGAAGGTGTGCCTATTGAAAAGGCTGTTAAAGTGCTGGATATTGCCAATCGAAATAAAATAAAGGTCATTTTGGCTGTCAGACCCAAGTAAAAATTACATATTTTTTTACCATGGCGTTTTTAGATACTACATACAAAAGAAAATCAGCAGTACTCACTGCCATTCTTGCTGCAATAATGGTTTTATTCCTGTTTTTGTTCGGATTAAAGTATTATGATCCTCCTCTCGAGTTTGGGATTGCCGTTAATTTTGGTACTTCGGATGATGGCAGCGGAGACATACAACCCACTGAAGAGCTCATGCCCATGGAGGAACAAGCTGCAGTTGCAGAGGAAAATATTCAGGAATCAGTGCAGGAAACTGCTGAAAAGGAATCTGTTTCAGAGGAGGTAGCCACACAGGACAACGAGGAAGCCCTGGCCGTTCAAAAGAAGAAAGAGGCCAAATTAAAACTGGATGCCGACAACAAGGCCAAACTTGAAAAGGAAAAGGCTGAAAAGGCGAAAAGAGATGCAGCCGAAAAGACAAAAAAGGAACAGGAAGCAAAAAAACAACAGCTGGATGCCCTGATGGGCGGACTAAACAGCAAGGGCAAGGCCACAGGCGGAGAAGGAGATGGTAAAGTGGCAGGCGACAAGGGTAAACCAACCGGAGACCCCAATGCTAAAGGGTATTATGGAAGTGGCGGAGATGGGGGCGGCAACTACCGTTTGGGGAACAGGCAGGCATTGAGCAAGCCCAAACCGGCTTATGAATGCAATGAAGAAGGGAATGTATATGTCAGTATTACAGTCGACAAAAGCGGTAATGTGGTCAGTGCCCAGCCCGGTGCAAAAGGTACAACCAACTCAGCACCTTGTCTGCTGGAGAGCGCAAAGGCCGCTGCTCTAAAAACAAAATTCAGTCCGGATGAAACAGCTCCGGCCAAACAGATCGGCCTGATCATTTACAATTTTTCTTTATCGGAATAGTCAATGAATTATAAGGATACCCTCGATTGGATGTTTGCACAGCTTCCAATGTATCAAAGACAGGGTGCATCTGCTTTTAAAAAGGATCTTACCAACATCAGACTCTTCTGTGATTTCTTAAAAAATCCACAGGAGAAATACAAAAGCATACATATTGCCGGAACCAATGGCAAAGGTTCTACCAGCCATATGCTGGCCTCAGTGCTTCAGGAAGCAGGTTACAAGGTAGGACTCTATACCTCACCGCACCTGAAAGATTTCCGCGAGCGGATCCGCGTGAATGGCAAACCTATCCCGCAAAGGGAAGTGGTCAGCTTTATCAAAGAAAGCAAAGAATTTTTGGAAAATCACAAACTGTCTTTTTTTGAGATGACTGTCGGTATGGCATTCGAACACTTTGCCAAAGAAAAAGTTGAGCTTGCAGTCATCGAAGTAGGACTCGGCGGCAGACTGGATTCTACAAATATCATAAACCCGGTTCTCTCGGTAATCACGAATATCGGGCTCGACCATACCCAGTTTTTGGGTGAGACCCTACCTGAAATAGCCTTTGAAAAGGCAGGAATCATCAAAAAAGGTGTACCGGTAGTAATCAGTCAGCGGCAGCCTGAAACGAGTCCTGTTTTTTTAAAAAAAGCCAAAGAATGCAAGGCTCCCCTGTATTTTGCGGAAGATACTGTATATCCGCATTATGAATTGGATCTGAAAGGGATCTACCAGCATAAAAATATCAAAGGCGTTTTAAAGAGCCTGGACGTTTTGCGGGATCTGGGTTTCCGGGTTGATGAAAAAGATGTTCGGGAGGGTTTGAGACAGGTCGTAAAAAATACGGGGCTCAAAGGACGCTGGCAGATATTGCGGCTAGCCCCTAAGGTGATCTGTGATACCGCACATAACAGCGACGGACTTAAGCTGGTATTGTCTCAATTGGCCATGGAAAAATACGACAACTTACATCTGGTTCTGGGTTTTGTTAACGATAAGGAACTGGGTGATATTTTACCACTTTTTCCAAAAGACGCGGACTACTATTTTTGTAAACCGGATATACCCAGAGGGCTTGAGGTAGGAATTTTAAGTGAGAAGGCCAGGGCGGCTGGACTTTCCGGAGAAAACTTTAAATCTGTAGCAGCCGCTTATTCAGCGGCCTTAGAGGCCTCTGAAACAAATGATCTGATCTTCGTGGGAGGCAGCACTTTTGTAGTAGCTGAAATGGATTTATAAGAATATATTAATATATTTGTATGGATATTTTAAATATACTTTACTAAATCTAATCAATCCGATATGTACAAACGATCTATTTATAGGTTTTTAGCATTTGCCTCAGTTCTGTTTGCTGTTTATTCCTGTAATGACAGTAAGGCTTTAGAAAATGACGGCACCTACACCGTGGTTTATAAATTGAAGGACAGGGACTCAGTGAATCTGGAAGAACGCAGGAAGCTTGAACAGGAATTTTTTGACAAGGTTACCAGTAAAAACAATTATATTGCCGGTCATGAGTTTTTGATCAATCAGAATTCTGACGCCCAGCACAATATAGTGATCATGAATTCCTTTAAGAAATGGGACGATATCGAGAAATCGAGAATACTTACTGAAGAGCTGATCGAAAAGGCATGGCCAGATGAAACAGAAAGAAATGCATTTTTTGAAGCATTAAACAGCGGCTATGATTTATCGTACAGCAATGATATTTACGTTTCTACCAAAAACGAGAAAAAAATAGATCCGGCCTATATCAAAGACAGAAAAGATCCCCTGTGTATTTATATCGTCATCAACAAACTCGCCGATTATGACAATGAGGATTCAAGAGATGCTTATGAGGATTATGTCAATGAGGTCACTTTTAAAAATCCCCATATCAAAGGCTATTTCGCAAGAAGGCACTATATCGGATCCGACAGCAGGGATTTTATTGAAATGTATGTCGCCGAATCTTATGATGAGATCATTAATTCATTTGATTATGATAAGGAGCTCCTTTCTAAATTATTTCCCGATCAAAAATCGAAGGACGACTTTATTGAGATCTACCACCGGGGTGTGGAAAGTGCCAGCGCCTATATCTACACCAACGTTCCTTCAATGTCTAAACCATTTAATTAGTTAAGAATAAATCACTTACAGATCAGGGAAAATTGATTGCCGGCACTACCTGTTTTTTTTTAGAAAAAGGTTTGCCAAATCAAAAAACTCATTTATATTTGCAGCCGCTCAGGGCGATTAGCTCAGCTGGTTCAGAGCACCTGCCTTACAAGCAGGGGGTCACTGGTTCGAACCCAGTATCGCCCACTTATTAAATTCCTCCTTAGCTCAGTCGGTTAGAGCATCTGACTGTTAATCAGAGGGTCCTTGGTTCGAGCCCAAGAGGAGGAGCAAGAAAAAAAGCAGTCGTCAGACTGCTTTTTTAGTTTGTACCTGTTTGGGCGAGAAGTTTATCGAACCTGTTACACCGAACTTGCTTTAATAAAGACGGGAAATTGCGGTATCCTAATTGTATTTGTAATTAAATTCTCAGATGCACCTCAGGCGATTGGAATTAATTTGCTATTTTTGAAGCTCAAACTTTATAAAGATCATGGTACTCGTCTGGACACTTTTTATAACGGCTATCCTTATATTTCTGGCACTCGACCTCGGGGTTTTTAACCGAAAGGCACATGTAATAGAAACCAGGGAAGCAGCTATTTGGACAAGCATTTGGGTATCGGTAGCCTTGTTGTTTTCTTTTGTTATCTGGTGGCTCTTTTCTGAGGGACTGGTAGAAAATCCTACCGGGCTAACTCCTGACAAGGCTGTACTCAAATATATTACCGGATATCTCATCGAACTTTCGCTGAGCATAGATAATGTTTTTGTGATCGCAGTCATTTTTAGCAGCTTCCAGATTCCCAAACAGTTTCAGCACCGGGTTTTATTTTGGGGTATAATCGGAGCCATTGTTTTTAGGGCGATCATGATTATTTTCGGAGTGGCACTTATCAATAAGTTTGACTGGATCATTTATGTTTTTGGTGTCTTCCTGATATATACTGCCTTCAAAATGCTGAAATCCGATCAATCTGATTTCAACCCCAAAAAATCATTTGTTTTCAGGAAAATGCGAAAAATATTGCCTTTTACTGCGTTTATTCACGGGGAAGATTTTTTTATAAGACGTATGGGTATACTCATTGCCACGCCTTTGTTTATGGCCCTGGTGATGATAGAACTAACCGATATACTATTTGCCCTTGACAGTATACCCGCTATTTTAGCCATTACTGCAGACCCTTTTATCGTTTTTAGTTCAAATATCCTGGCTATTCTCGGGTTGAGGTCCATGTATTTTCTGATCTCACAAATGCTGGATAAGTTCAGGTTTATTCATTATAGCCTGGTTGTGATTCTGGCATTCGTCGGCGTCAAAATGATTTTATCTCATCATGTGGATTTTCCTGAATGGCTGTCACTTTCGGTAATCGGTGGCTCTCTGGCTTTGGGTATCCTGGCTTCCATATACATACCCACTAAAAAGGTCACAGAGGAGATTTGAACGGTGGCTTAACAAAATTTCAACAGTTAAAATCACAAAAAAATCGCAAATAACAAATTTCAGATCGCAAGGCATTTTCCTTGATCTTGATCCGTCAAACCTATACCCCGCGAGGCATCGCGGGGCTACGAGTACATACTTTTCCTTTATCCTTTAAAATTTATCATTGTTTGCCCTCCTTTTCCGGAGGGGTGGCACGCAGTGCCAGGGTGGTCCTGCCAAGCTCTGTTTTTAAGAATGTAACCCGAAGTTTTCAACTTCGGGAGTTCTACCCTACTTTTTATTCACTCAATATCTATTGGTTTTGGTGTTCATGATGTGCTTGCCTGCTGTTGGCAGGCTTCGCAATTGCTTGACCAAAAAGTAGGCAA
>JBFYPZ010000127.1:0-6453 GCA_041303035.1 Flavobacteriaceae bacterium | reverse complement strand
GGTCATCCACTTGTCATTGCCCATGCGGATGGCAATACCCTCGGTGGCGATGCAAACGGCACCCATCAGAACACCTACCCATAATATATGAATCCCTATGCCCTCGGCGAAAATACTTTCATCGGTTTTTCTTGGCGGGCGTTTTAAAATATTCTTTTCGGCAGACTCTGAAGCAAAGGCCAAACCGGGGAGTCCATCAGTAACCAGATTAATCCAAAGGATATGTATGGGGAGCAATGGAATTGGCAAACCGATGAGCGGGGCGAGAAAAATTGTCCAGATCTCGCCACTGTTGCTGGTCATGGTGTATTTGATAAACTTGCGGATATTGTCAAAGATCCTTCGTCCTTCCCTTACGGCACGGATGATGGTCGCAAAATTATCATCCAAAAGGATCATATCGGCCGCTTCCTTAGAAACATCTGTACCGGTAATACCCATGGCAATGCCAATATTCGCGCGTTTCAAGGCAGGGGCATCGTTCACGCCATCACCGGTCATGGCAACAAAATGGTTTTTCTTTTGAAGGGCTTTTACGATATGTAACTTCTGCTCCGGAGAAACACGCGCATACACCTTGATGTATTCTATTTCCTTATCAAAATCCGCTTCAGAATAATTTGCAAGTTCTGCTCCGGTGATGATCCTGTCAGTATCGATGCGCATGATTCCTGTTTCTTCGGCAATGGCTTTTGCCGTAACGGGATGGTCACCAGTAATCATGACCGGTGTAATTCCGGCAGCATAACAGTCGGTGATTGCCTGAACTGCTTCCTGGCGGGGTGGATCTATCATGGCCAGCAGGCCCAGGAACTGCAGGTTGCTCTCGCAGCAACTTAGGTCTTTATTTTTTGGCAAGTCATCTATAGTTTTTATCGCATAAGCCATTAGCCGTTTGCCTTTTTCAGCATAACCCAGTGCTACTTCATTTATTTTTGCTTCATTCGGATTGATGCAAATCTTAATTATATTTTCCAGGGCACCTTTTGTGATGACCAGCCATTGTCCGTTCATCCGGCAGATGGTAGTCATCAGTTTCCGATCGGCATCGAAAGGCAATTCATATTCTCTCGTAAAATTTTCGATCCAGCGAGGATCGTATTTGGCATGTTTCCGGGCTGATTCTACCAGGGCTGTTTCTGTAGGATCTCCTTTTAGTTCCATATTGCCATCGGTTACCACATCGTGGTTCAACTCCATAGAAAGGATCAGCAATTGCTCAGGAGAAAGGTTATGGATACCTTCCGCATACGGTGATACCCAGATATCTGTTACGGTCATTTTATTTTGTGTGATCGTGCCGGTTTTGTCTGAACAGATATAAGTAACAGAACCCAGTGTTTCAACAGCCGGTAATTTTCTTACAAGCGCATTCTGACGTACCATGCGTTTGGCTCCAAAGGCCAGTGCAATGGTGATCACCGCCGGCAAGGCCTCAGGAATTGCTGCAACAGCCACTGAGATGGCCGTGAGCAGCATGCGTATTGGATCTTCGCCACGCAAAAGGCCGGCGCCGTAAATGATGATGCAGATAAAAATTACGATCACGGAAAGTTTCTTTCCAAAATCGGCCAGTCTTTTTTGGAGGGGTGTTCTGATTTCGTCCTCCTGAAGAAGTTGTGCTATGCGGCCGATTTCTGTTTCCATCCCCGTTGCAACAACGATTCCTTCACCGCGGCCATAAGTAACCACAGTAGTTTTATACGCCATATTAAACCGGTCTCCCAGCGGCGGATTCTCCTCCCTTATTGTGTCTGTAGTTTTTTCAACAGGCTGCGATTCTCCTGTTAAAGATGCTTCCTGAATTTTAAGGGAATAGGTTTCCGTTAAGCGTATGTCTGCGGGAACCAGCATCCCGGCTTCGAGTATCACAAGATCACCCGGAACCAATTCTGAAGTTGAAAGATGCATAATTTTTCCTCCACGGCGAACCGTTGCATTGAAAGAGGCCATTTTTTTTAAAGCCTCCATGGCTTTTTCCGCCCGATATTCCTGAACAAACCCGATGATGGCATTTAGCAGTACGATGACGAGAATTACAAGGGCATCATTTACATCGCCAACGGCCAGTGCAATAATCGCTGCGATTAGCAGTATAAAGATCATTACATCTTTAAACTGATTAAAGAACAGAAATACAGGTGAAACTTTCTTCTTTTCAATGAGTTCATTTTTGCCATACTGAATCAGGCGCTCCTCCACAACAGCCTCATACAGACCCTTTTTACCTGTATTGAGCAGTTTATAAATCTCATCGGTGGGTAAAAGATAATAGTTCATTTTTATGGAATATGCTTAATTAATCCTCCATAAATTTAGGTGTTCCGGCTGTAATAGCAATCATTATTAATAAATTTTCCCCATTCATTGGTCATTGTACATGCACTTCGTTTTAAGTTTTCCCGATTGATTTTTGATCCTGGAAACTTATTCACATATTTTTTGTGTTTTTGATATTTTCGGGCATTCTGAATTTAATGATCGCAGATGAGAATACCGTAAGTAACCCAATTAAAATTATGGCATAATCAAGTCCGAATAAATCGGCAGTTATGCCTGAGATAATTGCTCCAATTGCATAGCCCAGGTCCCTCCAAAGCCTGAAAGTTCCAATACTTTCTGCCCTTTGATCCGGACTGGCAGCCTGGGCTATTGTCGATAAAAATGTTGGGTATACCAGGGCTGTGCCCAGTCCCAGAATTGCTGAAATGGCGGCCAGCTGAATGAAACTGCTAAAAATGGGAATAAAAAGAATCGCAATTCCCTGGAGCAACATACCCCAAAATAGCATCGACTTTTTTGAATATACATCAGACATTTTCCCGGTAAAAAGTTGTCCAAAGCCCCAAACAGTAGGATAAATAGCGGTTATTATCCCAATTTTTTCGGTATTGTATTGCATGGAAAGTAAAACTATGGGTAGTAAACCCCAGATCATGCCATCGTTGAGGTTATTTACCAAGCCTGCCTGAGTAACGGAGCTTAAGGTTTTATCTTTGAAAGTAGTTTCCAAAAAGACGTTTTTAAGAGGCCTGGTATTGTCTGACTGACTTTCGTGTTTCACAAAGTGCCTGGTGTCTTTTACCCAAAATAACGTGAGCAGAAAACCGGTGATGGAAATAAAAACGCCAAGGTAAAAGGGATAAGGCGTTATACCGTACTTGTTGGCGAGATAGCCCGATAAAAAAGCCACGATTCCAACGGCAAAATAACCGGCAAACTCATTGAGCCCCATTGCCAGACCGCGGTCTTTCTCGCCTACCAGGTCTATTTTCATCACCACGGTACTGCTCCAGGTTAAACCCTGATTAAGGCCAAGCAATACATTGGCAAATATGACCCACGACCAACTACCGGCAGTCATCAAAATGAAGGGAATTGGAATAGCGATAAGCCAGCCGATCAGCAACAGATTTTTGCGCCCCAGTTTATTGGCTAGTCGTCCTGTAAAATAATTTGTGATTGCTTTGGTAATTCCAAATGCGGTAATGAATGAAAGTATGGCCGTTTTAGAAGCTACCCCAAACTCAAGTTCTGCAAATTGCGGGAAAATAGTCCGCTCCATGCCGATCATTCCACCCACAAAGGCATTCACAATCACCAGTATGGTAAATTGTTGCCAGTTTTCCTTCAGTCCGAGTTTTACTTTACCTGCTGACACCCATGAGCCTTTTGTAATGCGTTTAAAAATCCCGTTGCGTTATCATTTTCCCTAATAAAATTAACACAAGGGAAGATATCTTGCGTTTCATTGCTGTAACGAAGTTACGGAAATTTTCAAAATTATTTTGTACCTCCGGATCCTATGTCTATGCATAAACGAACATACCCGATGTGTAAAATCGGGCTTTTTATTTCGTTTTGAAAAAATTTGTTACGAGATTGAAAGTTGGTCAGGGATACCGACAGCCGTGCTTCGGGATCTGTTCAACTTAAGTAAAGTTGTGCTTTTCAGCTTTGCTTTCGCAGCTCGCCTGAACTTAAAGCCTCCGGAACCTTTGCTTCTATGGTTGGAAAAGCATTGAAAAATTGCTTTCCGTCTGTTCTTTTTAATACTACTTCGAACGATCCATCCTTCTTTTCTTTCACCCGAACTACTTCAACGGTGCTCAGATACAGACTTTCATAATTTGCAATACCCCCTTGTTTGAGGATTATATTTTCTTTTGGGAGATCTATGTGTACATAGTTGTTGGCTGAGGGTTTATCAATGACCAAAACATCACCCACCCTGAGCGTATGCGCTGTTTTTTCCTGTGCCTGAACACCCATTACGAATAGCACAAAAACAAATAAATGAACAATTATTTTCATAATAAATTGATTTAATCTTAACAATAATACAAATATACGGATATATTTACTTTTATTACAATATTACCTCAAACCTATAGTCGGTTTTAACAAATAATTATATTCTTTTTATTGATCTTATCAACTTATTATTATTCTTTTTTAATGCCTTATGTTTGCCAGCAGCGGAGGTGGTTCTCCGGTAAACGGGTTCCAGCGGCTGATGCTTTTGGCTCCCATGCCGGAAGCCCTCATGACCGCCCTGTCGCCAAACCGCTCGCGAACTTTATCCATTGCACGGTATAAACTGAGCACCTTTTCATCATCGTCAAACAGGTTGATCTGGTGTGCACCGTTTACCAGATGGCTGAATTTAATTCCTATCAGCCTTACCAGCTGCCTTCGCTGATACAAGCTCCTGTACAGGTCCATTACCACCGGCAAGATCATGTGATCGGCAGCGCTGTAAGGGATCATTTTTTGTTTGGTATAGGTTTGAAAATCTGAATACCGGATCTTAAAAGTAATGCAAGCCGTCAACTTATTTCCGCGGCGCAGCTGAAAGATCAGGTTTTCTGCCATGGCAGTGAGAATATCCGACAGTTTGTTCACATCGGTGGTATCCTTGTCAAAGGTGCGCTCGGTGGAGATCGATTTTCGCTCCTGGTATTTGATCACAGGTGAATAATCAATGCCATTCGCTTTTTTCCAGATGCCGGTACCGTGCTGCCCGAAAACTTTTTCCATCATACCTACTGGCATTTCCTGAACAGTCCTGATCCGTTTTATTCCCAGATCGCATAAGGCGCTATAGGTCTTTTCTCCTACCATCGGGATCTTGCGCACAGAAAGCGGTGCCAGAAAGATCTTTTCAGTACCCGTATCAATCTTTAACTGGTTATTGGGTTTTGCCTCGCCTGTGGCGATCTTGGAAACCGTTTTATTCACAGACAGGCCAAATGAAATAGGCAAACCTGTTTCTTTGATGATTCTGGTCCTTAATTCCGAGGCCAGCTGGTGGCAGCCAAAGAACTTATCCATACCGGTAAGATCGATGTAAAATTCATCGATAGAAGACTTCTCATACAGCGGAACCGATTCCTGTATAAGATCTGTAACCATTTTTGAGTATTTGGTATAAATGCCGGTATTCCCGCGAAGTACAATCGCCTCCGGACAAAGTTGTTTTGCCATGCGCATGGGCATGGCAGAATGAACCCCGTACTTTCTGGCCTCATAGCTGCAGGAAGCAACCACCCCCCTGTCAGAGGTGCCGCCGATCAGAACCGGTTTGTTATTCAACCTGCTGTCTATCAACCTTTCACAGGACACAAAAAAAGTATCCAGATCCATATGCACTATAGAACGCTCCTGTATATTCATAACTGTATTGTTTTTTTACCGCCGCAAGGGATTGATTTTCTGATAAAATTTATCCTCCACCCATTTGGCAGGGTTGTTTATGATGTAATTGGATATGTTGTGATATTCGAATTTTGAACGGATAATACGATCGTGGAAACGCGGGTGCCATTCAAAATCAATTTTGTTCTTTCGTGCAAATACGGTTACGGCAGATTTATATCCGCGAATGATTGACGACAGGTTTTTGGATTGTGGCACAAATTGATTCGTAGAGACGCAATGCATTGCGTCTCTACGATGCATCGCATTTCTGCATGATATATTTCGTGGCACATCCGCATCCGCATTTGTACAGACGCAATGCATTGCGTCTGCGTATTGCCCCAATCATAATTATCCCGTGGATATGATTTGGCATCACCACAAATTCACCCAATTCCAAATTCATATCAGGTCGTAATTCTATGGTTTTATACCATTCAGAATGGGCAATTTGACCAATTTCGTTGGCTTGTAATAATTTGGTTTGCTCTGATACAATAATTTCGCCAAAATAATTTTTCATGTTTTTTGTACAAATGGTAACAAAATACATTGCCTCGTTTGCATAATCCCAATTTTGCAAACGGGCGGAAGGTATTCTGTATTTGTTATTAAACAATTGATCCATTTTAAATCGTATATAAAATTTTCATCATCCGTAGAGCCGCGATGCACCGCGTCTCTACATGATATATTTCGTGGCACATACCAATCCGTCCAGACGCAATGCATCGCGTCTCTACATGATATATT
>JBFYPZ010000126.1:0-6281 GCA_041303035.1 Flavobacteriaceae bacterium | reverse complement strand
TTTTTTTCTTTTTTTTCACAGGCATGGACAGCAGCCCTTTTATGTTTCCGCCTCCCTTGGGAGACGGGTAATGAATATATTCAGATTTTAACCGCGGATCATCAGCCTGGACCAGCAGGGTATCTTTGTAATTGGGCATGACAAAACTCAGCAGTGAGGGCAGTGTTATGCTGCCAACAGCAAACAGGGAAAGCTTTTCTGCGAATTGTCTGCGATCGATCCGGTTGTGCGCATAGTCATCGTAAAGATCAAACACTTCCTGACTGATATCTTGTTTCGTGAGTTTTTTCATGTGACTGGAATTAGGGATTGAATTTATGTGTCTGAATCATATCAGCATTGTTTCTGCACCTAAAATAAAAAAAATATTGGAAAATCCGTTTTTTTGATGAGGATTCATCATCTCAGCTATAAAAAAAGCCGGAGATTCGGGAACCTCCGGCGTCAATGATCGGTATAATATTTGGTATTAATAAACTATACTTCCCAGCAATACCTCGTCAAAATTTATTCCTTCCAGGGTTTTGATCTTTTGGGTGCTGTGGTCCCAGTCTATCCTTCTGCCTAATTTATATGACAAGCCTGCCATATGGGCCGAGATGGCTTCTTCAAAACCTTCTTTTATTCCACAGCTCAACCGGGTATTGTTGCGGATACTGCTAAGCCATTCCCTCAGGTGTAAAAAGGTAGGATCCATTCTGGCACCGTCGTAATAGGTCCACATCAGGCCTTTATCTGCAAAATATTGTGAAGTGGCAGATGAGATCGCATCCGGCACATTGGCACCCGGGTTATACTGGTAAATGGGTGTGGACGGATTTGCTTTGCCTGCTTCTAAAAGAGCGGCATATTTTGTAGAACTGTTATCCGGCCAGATCGTAAGCTGGTTGCCGAGTTCCATGGTAGCATCGTGTCCCATGATGATGGTCGGGCGGTCAAAAGCATTACCCAGGGTAGCGCTGTAAGTAAAGTTCATGCCCTTTTCTTTTCCTTTTTCCTGGCTGCTGCCGGTGCTGAAATTGGGGTATTCCATGTTGACCTGAAGTACGTCAGGAACATTTCTTCCGTCATTGTGTGTATAAATTCCTCCCGAGGCCATTACAGAATCAGGGATTCCCATCTCCATCACACAGTTCAAACGGTCGTAATCATGGGTGAGCAGGTCGCCTGATAGTCCGGAACCGTAAGCCCACCATTTTCTCCATCTGAAAAAATGATCTTTGTTGAACGGCACTTTTGGGGCAGATCCCAAAAACTGTTCCCAGTCAATGGTTTGCTCACTAGCTTCTTTTTCTATATCGTAATTCCAGGCCCCGTTATCGTCATTTCTGTTCGTATTGGTCTGGATGATAGAAACATGTCCCAAAGTGCCTTTTTTGATGATGTCCTTGGCGGTAATAAAACTCAAGGTTTGCCTGTGCTGATGGCCTACCATAAATTTTCCTTTGGATCGTCCGGCAGCTTCCTTTAATCTGTAAGTCTCTTCAACTGTATGTGTCATGGGTTTTTCAAGGTAGACACTCACATTGTTCTCCAGGGCATCAATAGCCATGGGCGCATGCCAGTGGTCCGGTGTGGCGATGATCACGGCATCCACGCTGCCGCTCCGGATCAGCTCCTGGTGGGTTTTATATCTGGTAACCGGATTTTCCTGGGTCGAAAAGGAATCGATCACTTTTTGGGCTCTTTTATCAAAGATATCGCACACGGCAACCAGTTTGACGTTCAATTTCTCCTGGTTCATAAAATCCTTCAGGTCTGTGCGGTTTGGATCAGCTTTAACAGCTTCCTCCATTTCCTGCAACCATTCTTTGGTTGCAAAACCCAGTGATCTGCAGAGCTGTTCCCCGCGAATCCCGAAACCGATGATCCCTACCCTGATCGGATTTCCCTCGATTGGAGGCAGGACCGGTGGTAAAGAGGCTTGAATATTTAATTGTTCTAAGATTTCAGATCGCTTCTTGCCGGTGATCAGTCCCGCGGAGGCACCTGCCCACCAGACGGTTCCTAAAATAGGCAATCCGCCCAAACTTTTGATCACATCTCTTCTGGTCCATTTCATAATGCTTCTGATTTAGTTGTTTCTTTTTTTCTATCGAATAAGTACTGCAGGCCAAAATACTTCGCAGTTGGGAATTGGTAAATGACCATACAGGCGACGAGTTCTATTAAATTTTTATTGACGAACCAATACGCGCCTTCCACTTTGATCTGATCCAGTCCGGGAAATGGGGGATGGGCCAGGTAATAAAGTAGAAGTAATCCAATTGCGACAAGGGCACCGGCTTTTTCAAAGATCCCGAGCAGGAAGGTAATCCCCACAAAAACGAGAGCAAATTTATTCAGGATATCAGCGGCGCCGATATAAGGCTCATTCGCAAGGGCGGTAAAGATGGAAGAAAAGGGTCCCTGAGCCGTTGCGAGATAGCCAAAGGAGGTCCATTCCGGATTGTACATTTTTATGATTCCCTCGTAAAGAAAGTGCCAGCCGATCAAGATCCGCAGCAGGGTGATGCTTTCTTTGAGTCCCCAGTTTTTTATGGTTCCGAACATGTTTTTTTTATTTTTTGTATGTTATAATAAAGTGTTAAAATAAACTTGTTTTTAGCGGCCTAAATTAAGTAAATTGGAAGTTATTACGGGAGTTTTAGGTCATTAAATTTTAATTTTTTACTGTTAATTCAATTCAAAATATTTCATTTCATAATTTCTTTTACTTCGCTTAATATTTCTATATATGTTGATCTTAATTCAGGATTAGTGATCCCATCGGTCTCATCAAAATTTTCACTGAACTTCGGGAGTGAAAAGTGGGCGATGATATCGGCCCCATGAATCGGGAACCTTATCAGGGCGGCTTCCATTACGCCAAGTCCACCGCGTTGTCCGGTCGAGGTCGACAGCAAGAGCATCTTCATACCGGCAAACAATTTGGGTTCTGTACGCGAGATCCAGTCGAACAGATTTTTAAAGGCCGCGGTATAACTGCCATTGTGCTCTGCCAGGGAAATGACCAGCAGATCGGCGGATTTTATTTTTGATATAAAGTTCCTTGCTTCGGGCGGGATGCCGATTTCCTTTTCCAGATCTACTGAGAAAACGGGTAAAGGGAAGTCCCTCAGATCGAGAAGTTCAGCCTTAGGGTCTAGCTGCAGTGCCGTGTAATGTGCAAATCTTTTGTTTATGGAATGTTCGCTGGAGCTCGCTCCAAAGGCACGGGTTTTCATATTTCGTTTTTTGGGAATTAATTAAATCTGGTGTATTTCACAAAAGCCAGTTTTTTTCCGTCAGGTGACCAGCTATGCACATTGAAACTTCCTTGTCCGCCATAAAAAACCGGTGTCAGGTCTCTGATCTCCTTTGTTTGTGTGTCCAGCAACCTGAGTTTGACTTCTCTGCCAAAGGGATGTTGCCCTTTCTGATCTTCGAGATAAGAAATAAAAGCCACGGTCCTGTTGTCCGGGGAAGGATGCGGAAACCAGTTGTCAAAAGCATCAAAGGTCAGCTGTTCCTGTTTTGTGCCATCCGGTTTCATGCGGTACACATGCATTCTGCCGGTTCGGTGAGAATTAAAATAGATCCATTGTCCGTCATAGCTGTATTCAGGACCGTCATCGAGCCCCGGTGCGTCGGTCAGCCTGGTCTCAGGTCCTCCATGAATGGAGATGGCGTACACATCCCAGCTTTCATTGCGGTTGGCACAATACACCAGGGTTTGGCCGTCCGGACTGATGCCATGCCAGTAACTCGGAAACAGGGTGGTAACCAGTTCGGGCTCACCGCCTTCTGAAGGGACTTTAAAAATGCGCGAGTTGGCTCCAGTAGCGGCTATGGGGTCATTGTGGCTGATGATCAGTGTTTTTCCGTCAAAGCTAAAGCCGTGGTCATTGTTGCACTTGTCGGCAATGCCAGTTGGAAGCAGGCCCATTTTTTTTCCTTCAGGACTTATTTTTTCCAGTTTTCCGTTGGCATTGATCAATAAAAATTTTCCATCCCGCGACCAGTTTGGTGCTTCGAAATGGCGGTTTTCTTTCAGAATAACGGACTCTTTACCGGTTTGGGTATCAAGTATTACAAGGAGGCTTTCAATTTTTTCCATATTTTGTGATGTCAGACTTGTAACCGAGGCAGACAAGCTAAAAAATAAAAAGATGATGAATTTTAACATGATTTATATTTGAGGCATAAATTTACAAAATAATGTAAAGGACGGGCACTCGTGCCGGTTGCTTTTTTGGTTGAACTTTAAAAAATATAAAAGCGCTTCAAAGGTATATTTTCGGGTATGGGCATGCTTTGATCCGGCCAAAGATGAATGGATGTTTTTTATTAATTTTTAATTCAAGGATAGAGACCAAAAACTTTCTTTGGATTTTCGTACAGGATCATTTTCCAATCAGCTTCAGTAAAGCCAAGTTTATTCAGTTCGGGGATTAAAATTTCGAAAATATGGCTAAAAGATTGAAAATCACCTCCCCCCGGTTTGCCAGGATCATACCAGCCACCATCATGTGAGATGAGAATACGGTGTAAAAGAGCTTTCTTTTTTGCAAAAAGCAGGCGTTCTTTATGGGCATCTATATCCCAGGCTAAGCCATCCAAGCTTATCCAGACACCTGAATTTGCGGCAGTGATATAATTTTCGAAATTTTGTTCGGCCTGTGCATGCACCCAAACAAAATTTGAGGCATCAATCCCCATATCGTTTATTACAGTCAGTTCATTAAGGGCAGTTTTCCATGTTCCGGTATGTGAAACGATCGCCAAACCTGTTTTTTTATGGGTTATGACTGCGGCCTGAAGCAGTTTTTTATCCATTGGGCTGAGGGAGTCGTCCTCATTAACGGAGATCTTAATAAATCCGGGTTTTATGGAGCTACCCCCGACGCCATTTTCATATTCATCTATCCACCTGTCAGCCAGTTGTTCAGCGGTTTCCGAATAGGCATGCGCGGGCAGGTATTTTCCGCCAACGGCACCGTAATAACCGGTGTTCGTGAGAATCCTGATCTCTGACAATTCACTTAATCTTTGAAGCAGGTGAGGGTCTTTACCGAGATAGGAAGGCGTGCAGTCAAGCAGGGTCTTGACGCCATATTTTTTTGCTTCCAGGAGGTAGGGCAGTACTTTAGAAATTACGGAATCCCGGTTCCATCGGTCGGAGCTGATCGAATCTGCGCCAATAAAATCCACCAGTATGTGTTCATGAACCAGTGTGAGGCCCATGGAATCAAGAGGAATTTTTCCGGTCACCGTTTGAACAATGCCTTCGTGGCCGGGAATCAGTTTGGTTTTACAGGAAAAAATGAATAAACTTAAGAATAATATGCAGGCTAGCTTTTTCATCTCAGACAAGAAATTAGGGTACTATATGGATACATGTATCCAAGTGCACCCTAAAAATACAATTTTTTCTCAATCAATAAGGCAACGAAACAGGAAATCAGACCAGGCTTTCACTTACATGGTTTCAAGAGAGTTTTTGTGTTTTGGCCGCCAGTAGAGATAATAGTATCCCAGAAAAAGTAAGCCGAGGGTAAAAGGAATCACTGCCAGGTGTTTATAGGTGATAGCACCGGTAACAATATGTTCGTCAAAAAGTAAGAATTCACTTATCATCCAGTACGAGTTTGCTGATATCCAGACTGTGATGGCCAGGTTATGGCAAAGTTCACTTACCAAATGTCGGGTGCGCCATGCAATGATTACAGATATGAACAGGGTAGGGAAGATCATGGCTATTCCTACCGGTTTCCATAACATACACCAGGCCAGATCCTTAAAGAGCCAGAAAACGATATGAAGATTCTCCATTTTTCTGTATTTGAGCGGAATGCGGTATTCAGCTTCGTTTGGGTTTATATCGATAGCGGATACGTAGGGGTGATCAACCGATGAGGCAATTAAGTCTTTTTGCATGGAGCATTATGGGTTTGATTAGGTTCGACCTGCGAAATTAATTTTTTTTAGAAATAATTGGTTGTTTTGGTGAAAAATATCCCTGAATTAGCAAGTCATTATTTATGGAAAGAATAGTTATAAAGATGGAGTTAAACAATACCTGTGTGCTTAAAGACCCCAATCGTCCTGCGTGATAAGGACATGTACGAATAGATTTGGTAATCCTTATAAAATATATGTAAAACAAAGGGCACTTAACTACTCTGAATATTTTAATTCACTCTTTGGTCCGATGCCGTTATTGTTAAAGGCCTCAATTTGGAAGTAATAGGCATCGGAACGGTCAAGACCGTTGAAATAATATTCATTTTTACCGTAAA
>JBFYPZ010000125.1:0-6334 GCA_041303035.1 Flavobacteriaceae bacterium | reverse complement strand
TTTTAGCCTGATTCCGGCATTGTAAAAGTACAACTTCTTCTTGATTTTGTATTCCAAGAACCAGAATTTCACTCTTGAAATTTCCTATTTGTCTGGGTGAGAAATTGACGACGGCAATTACCTGTTTGCCAAGAAGATCCTCCTTTGAATAAAGGGCAGTGAGCTGTGCACTTGAGTTTTTTACCCCCAAAGCTCCAAAATCAACTTTGAGTTTATAGGCAGGTTTTTTGGCTTTCTCGAAATCCTGAACCTCTGTGATGGTTCCTATTCGCAGGTCGACTTTCTGAAAATCTTCATAAGAAATCGGGTCTTTGATCATCTTTCCTTAAATTTGGTTTAAAATTAAACAAAAATGGCAAGAACAGCATCAAATATGTTAGCCCTTGGTACCAAAGCACCTGTTTTTGAATTGCCCGATACGATATCAGGTAAAACGCTCAATCTGAATGAGCTGCAGGGTTGGAAGGGTACCGTTGTGTATTTTATCTGTAACCATTGTCCGTTTGTGCTGCATGTGATACAGGAACTGGTGCGTACCGCCAATGACTTTAAAGAATTTGGAGTTTCCTTTCTTGCGATCTCTTCCAATGATGTGGTGAACTATCCGCAGGATGCTCCTGACAAGATGGCTGAATTTGCACGGCAACATGAATTTACATTTCCTTATTTGTACGATGAGACTCAGCAGACAGCCAAAGCCTACGATGCTGCCTGCACGCCTGATATCTACCTGTTCAACGGCAATCTGGAACTCGTCTACAGGGGGCAGATAGATGATTCACGTCCCGGCAATGAGATTCCTGTTACTGCAGTTGACCTGAGAACTGCCCTGACCCATTTGCTGGCAGGAAAAGTGATCAGTGCTGAGCAAAAGCCAAGCATTGGATGCGGCATTAAATGGAAGGATAAAGGATAAAGAAGTAAAAAGTAAAAAGTAAAAAGGCAAAAGGCAAAAGGCAAAAGTCAGTTTGTCTTGGTAATTCCATACACTATCCATACTGTATCTATGTCTTATACTTGGTACCCAACACAAATCATTCCTGATTCAAGGTTCAAGGTTCAAAGTTCGAGGTTCAAGGTTCAAGGTTTTCGGGCTATTCAAAATTAAATCCGTGTTAATCAGTTTAATCCGTGACATCCGTGTGCTATTTTTCCATGTAAAAGGGAAAAAGTTTAAAGTTTACCTGCCGAGGCAGGGCAAAAGTAAAACTTCTATCTTTTATCTTGTCTCTTGTCTCCTGTCTCAATACTCATATCTCAATACTCATATCTCAATACTCACATCTCATATCTAATTTCTCAGGGAAAAAGCCACAGAATGGCTTCTTCGAATTCGTTCTTCCAGAATTTTTCACTGTGCTCTCCACCCGGGACGTATTTTTGGTAAATATTTTTCTTTTTATAACCAGCCTCGATTAGCAGTCCGGCAATTTTTTGTGAATCGGCTACAGTCTCGCCATCT
Organism: Flavobacteriaceae bacterium; assembly: GCA_041303035.1. Classification (GTDB taxonomy): domain Bacteria; phylum Bacteroidota; class Bacteroidia; order Flavobacteriales; family Flavobacteriaceae; genus Namhaeicola. The sequence goes on along the minus strand of JBFYPZ010000125.1, from coordinate 4,872 downwards.
TCATCTTCATTGGTGCCGGCCAGCAGGTACATTTTTTGTTTTATTATTTTACCATGTTCTGTAGCGAAAGTAAAGGATTCATCCGCGAACCAGAAGGAGGGAGAGAATACTCCGACTTTTCCGAATACATCAGGGTATTTCAAGCCGGCATAATACGAAATCAGGCCTCCCAGGGAACTTCCCATGATCCCTGTATTCCATTGACCGGATTTTGTCCTGAGCTTTTTGTCAACAAAAGGCTTAAGATTTTTCACTATGAATTCAAGATACAGATCTCCTTCGCCCCCTCCGTACTCCTCATTTTTCCAGGGAGTGTATTCATTCAGTCTTTCTTCCTGCCCGTTCTCAGTGGCGATGACAATGAGGCCTGTGCCTTTTTCCTGAAATAATTTGTTTAAGGTCTCATCAACACCCCATTCCCCTGCAAAGGAAGTTGCCTCGTCAAAAATATTCTGCCCGTCGTGTAAATAGACTACCGGATACCGGCGGTTTGATTCATTGTAATCGGGTGGGAGGTAGGCCATAATTTTTCTGGTTCGCTTATTGAACTGCGGCATGGGAAAAGCTTCCTCGAGTATTACAACATTCTTAGCGGCAGTCGATTTTTTTGGGCTTTTCGGTTTTTGCCAGCTCTGGATCTTCATAAAAATAGTATCGTGTTTATCGGTGAAATGCCAGGCTCTGTTTTCAATATTTCGGCCCAGAGAATCGGTCTCTACCAGTTCCCAGCTCCCCAGCGTAAATTTATAAGCGATGTCTGTTTTCGTTTTTGGTAGCGTAATGGAATACAAGCCCCTATCATTTATTGATAAACGGTGTTCCTTTCCACCTGACCAATTATCAAAATCTCCGGTGACGAAAACAGTTGCATTTTCTGGGGTGTCATAAGGAATCTTGTTGAGCACCATAGTTACCTGACAGAGAACAAATTGGTTCAGGAGAAAAAAAGCAATAAGAGGCAACAGTCTTTTCAATGAAATCAATTAAAAATTACCAAATACGGATAAGCTAGGCCCCTGGAAAGTCAGATCAAAATTTCCGTTAACACGCTTTTTATCGACCTCCAGATCAACGTTAAAATAGTGGTAACTCAGCGTTGCTCCAAAGTTTTTAAAGGCCTGATAGGTTACGGAAGGAGCAATGTCCCACAAACCACCTGAATATTCATCTATAGAAATATAGAACCAATCCAGTCTCGCATCAAAAGACCATTTTGGATGTGGGGCATAGATCGCCCAGATACCAATATCAGGCAGGGGCGCGTTGAAGTCGGCGGTTTCCCTTCTAAATTCAGTGTTTTCTTCGACCTTAATTTCTCCTTCTATATATGATTGGTAAATGAGGGAATGAAGGCCTAAACCAGCTCCAATTTCATATTTCGGTCCGCCAACGATTTGCCGACCCAAAAAGATGCGGTAAGTTTCTAATGCGACTCCGCTTTTGGCATAAGTTCCTTCTTTAAAGATCACGTCCCGCCATGCGAGGTCTTCTTCCAGTTCATTACCGCTTTCATTTTTTACCTTAAAATATTCAGCCTGTAAGATCCATTTTTCCCAGAACCTCCATTGAGCGTAAAATAAAGGGGTCATTTTTTTATCTCCCCGCGTAAATACTTTATTAAAATCAATGACCTCATTTTCGGAAGTGCCATTGAGACCGATCTTGAAGTCCTTTGCGGGATAAAAGATTCCGCCACCGATGATAAAACGGTCGGTTAAAACCGGATTCACCTTCGTGCTGTCCTGTGCAAAGCCGGCTATGCTTATGAATAAACATAGATTGAGTAAGTAAAATTCTTTTTTCAATTGTATTTGGACCATTATTTAGTATCAACCAGTTCCACGTCAAATATCAAAGTGGCATTCGGTGGGATCACTCCCCCGGCTCCGGAGCTGCCATAGCCCAGATGTGAGGGAATTACAAAGCGGGCTTTGTCGCCCACCTGAAGTAACTGTATGCCTTCATCCCAGCCTTCGATTACCTGACCTATGCCCAAAACAAATTCAATAGGTTCTTTTCTTGTATAGGAAGAATCAAACACAGAACCATTTGCTAACTGGCCCTTGTAATGTACTTTAACTTTTTTTCCTTTCTGGGCTTTGTTACCTGACCCTTTTTGCAGGATTTTGTAGCGCAATCCTGATGGAGTCTTATCAAAACCGGCGGCAATTTTATCCAACTCGGCATTCATTTTTTTCAATTCTTCAGTCACTCTTTTTTCCCTGCCTCCCTCATGGGTTCTGAAGGCTTCAACTGCATTGAACTTTTCTGCTTCAACTCCTACACGTATGATCTCCACCGATTTTATTTCATCATTCTGCGCTATTGAATCTACTACATCCTGACCTTCGATAACATGTCCGAAAACCGTATGCTTGTTATCCAGCCAGGGAGTGGCCACATGGGTAATAAAAAACTGGCTGCCATTGGTACCAGGGCCTGCATTGGCCATAGAGAGAACACCGGGTTTGTCGTGTTTGAGATCGGGGTGAAATTCATCATCAAATTTGTAACCCGGACCACCGGTTCCGGTAGCTAACGGACAGCCACCTTGTATCATGAAGTTGGCGATGACACGGTGGAATTTGAGTCCGTCGTAATATTTTTGGCCCTGTGGTTTTGCATTGTTCTCGAGATTTCCCTCTGCAAGTGCGATGAAATTACCCACAGTACCCGGGGTTTTGTCGTGGGTTAGTTTGATCAGAATTTCTCCTTTAGTCGTATTGAACTTAGCGTATATTCCCTTATCCATTTTGAGTTTTTAAAAATTTGACCAAAGATAAAAGTTTCTTTGGAGAACAACGCAAGTTGTGCTGTAAATACTTAGGATTAAGTAATTTTTTAAAAGAAAAAATGGCAATTTTTCAGATGAGCCGGATTTGTTATAAAAAAAAGACCACTACGTTACGAATAACAGTAGCGGCCTAAAAAAAAAGGGATCGTAATGAGTTTTATTTTAAAACTCAAATATTGTAATTCATACAGAAAAATCCGCAGGTATTAAACCTCATGGAATCTTTTAGTAGGAATAGGTTTTGATTTACTGGGTAATTTTATTCGGAGGGTTTGAACTTCAATTTCATTTAGAAATTCACGTTGTTTAACTAATTTAAAATAATATTCTTTCAGTTCAGACAATAGCAATTTGTGATACTTCATGAGCAATTTAATAACAATTCGTAAATTGAATTTGAAAAATGTTATTGTGAGGGCAACTTTTTTTTTCTGCTGGTGCTTTCCATTGCATCAACAATATCTTAAACGCAGGATTTAATTTTTTATTTCGGGTGTATGAAGGAAATGTTAAAATAAATTTAGTATTTAGTATTGAGTATTGAGATGTGAGATTTAAGACAGGTGTCTTAAACTATAATAGGCGGACAGTTGTCTATTTAGTTTTGGATTGCAAAAACAAATCGGCGAGAACCATGGCACTAAGGGCTTCTACGATGGGTACAGCACGGGGAACCACACAGGGATCGTGTCTGCCCTTTCCCTGCATTTCAACGGTATTACCCAGTGAGTCTATGGTGCTTTGTTTTTGCATCAGGGTAGCTACAGGTTTAAAAGCCACCCGGAAATAGATGTCCATGCCATTGCTGATACCGCCCTGCACCCCTCCTGAGAGGTTGGTTTTTGTGCTGCCATCGGTATTAAACTGGTCGTTGTGCTCGCTGCCTTTGAGTTTGGTTCCCTCAAAACCGCTGCCATATTCAAAGCCTTTTACTGCGTTTAGTGAGAGCATGGCTTTGCCCAATTCGGCATGCACCTTATTAAATACGGGTTCACCCAAACCAACAGGTACATTTTTGATCACACAGGTAATTGTGCCACCAATAGTATCCCCGGATTTTTTAATTGACTCGATCAGAGCGATCATTTTCTCTGCGATCACAGGGTCCGGACAACGAACAAGATTATTTTCAATCTGAGAAAAATCCTGCAGGTTTTGACCGTTGTGCAGTGAAATATCGCCTACACTCGAAGTAAAGGCAGTTATTTTAATATCTTTTATGATTTGTCTGGCTATGGCGCCACCTACGATCCAGTTGGCAGTTTCGCGTGCCGAACTCCTCCCGCCACCGCGGTGATCGCGGATGCCGTATTTTTTGGCATAGGTAAAATCGGCATGAGAAGGCCTGTAAACATCTGTATTGTGGTTGTAATCCTTGCTGCGCTGGTCGGTGTTGGCAATCTGGAATCCAATGGAAGTCCCTGTGGTAAGGCCTTCGAAGATTCCTGACAAAAACACTACTTCATCAGCTTCTTTTCTTTGGGTAGTGATCTTAGATTGCCCGGGTTTTCTTCTGTCGAGCTCCTGCTGAACGGCTTCGAAGTCAATGCTGATCCCTGCAGGGCATCCGTCGATGATACCACCGATTGCAGGTCCGTGCGATTCTCCAAAAGTAGTCAGTGTAAAAAGCTTTCCGAGTGTATTACCCATTTTGATAAAATATAAGGTGCGGGAGCAAAGTTAAAATAATTTGCGTGAATGGGAACACCCGAAAAGCTTATTGTTTATTTTTGAAAGAAGAATTAAGACTGATGGATATGAAACATTACAAAATAACGGTCAGGGGCAGGGTACAGGGAGTTTGGTTCAGGAGATATACGGCGGAAAAAGCTGTTTCGCTCCAGATCAAAGGCTTTGTGAGGAATCTTGATAATGGCGATGTGTATGTTGAAGCCGAGGGAGAAAACGGGCCCATGAAAATATTTACAGAGTGGCTTTACACAGGGTCACCCAATTCCCAGGTTTATGATGTTGTTCTTGAAGAAGGTGATTTGAAGCATTTCAGAACTTTTGAGATCACTCGTTAAAAAACCACAGTTTTACGGCCATGATAAGGATCATGATGACCATAAAAACAC
>JBFYPZ010000124.1:0-6400 GCA_041303035.1 Flavobacteriaceae bacterium | reverse complement strand
GGGTCATCGCTGCCTCCTCCGGCCATTAAAGCAAATCCGAGCAGGATCAGGAAAATACCGATCACCATGATGATATAATTCTTTCTTTCGAAGAGAAATTCTCCGGGTTTGTTTTTCTCTTTTTTAGCCATCAGTTTACTTTGAAAAATTAGTAATAAAGTTCATCAGTTCTCAGGTTTAGGAAGCGTTGCATGGCAAAGAAAGTACTTAACCATGAAATCAGTATACCTATCAGAAAAACGCTGCCAAAGAGCAGGCCAATTTGAAGCTTGTCATCAAACAGTCCAAACTGTGGGAAATGTTCGTTGAAATAATAGATCACGGTGGCCAAGCCTGCCAGTGCCAGCAAGGCACCAAAAAAGCCTAATTTCAGACTGTTCCAGATAAACGGTTTGCGTATGAATCTCTTTGTGGCACCTACCATTTGCATGGTCTTAATGGTAAATCGCTTGGAGTAAACAGATAACCTGATGGCACTGTTGATCAGAACAATTACAACCATAGTGGCCAAAGCACTGAAAATAAATATGATAATGCTGATCTTACGGACATTTTTGGTAAGCAGGTCGATCAGGGATTTGTCATAAGAAACTTCGGAAATCAGGGGATTTTTTTTGTATATATTTTCGATCTCCAGCATTTTTTCAGGCGTGACATATTCCGCGACCGGGTACAGATCGATTGAATTCTGTAAAGGATTATAGCCCAAAAAGGCCATAAAATCTTCACCGTTTTCCTTTTTATAGATCTCGGCAGCCTCCTCTTTGGAAGTAAACTTGCTCGATTTTGTAAAGGCCTGCTTGTCTATTTCAGCCTGCAGTTTTGCAATGGTTTCCTTATTTACCTCATTCTTTATATAGAGTGTAACGGCAGCCTGTTCTTTAAAATAATCGGATATATTTTTGGTTTGAAGCAACAGCAAGCCGATGAGGCCTAATAAAAATAAAACAAGGGCTATGCTGATAACCACAGAAACATAGGAAGAACGCAATCTTCGCTTCTGGTATTTTTCAAAGGATTTACTCATGGTACACCATAGGATTTGTCGGATGCGAAGGTAATTAATTCACTTCATACAGGCAATAAAAAGATTGAAGCTTATACGCTATTGTCTTAGCAATGCCTTGAAATCCAAACATGAATTATTTTTTTATATCCTGGCATAGTTCAATAAGAACACCATTTGTGTTTTTTGGATGTAAAAATGCCACCAGTTTGTCGTCAGCTCCTTTTTTAGGGACCGGATTGATCAGGAGAAAACCGGAATCGGTCAAGCGGTTTATTTCTTTTTCAATATCATCAACTGCAAAGGCGATGTGGTGTATTCCTTCTCCTTTTTTTTCAATGAACCTGGCGATGGCGCTTTCCGGTTTAGTGGCTTCCAGGAGTTCGATTTTATTTGGGCCGGAGGCAAAAAAGGAGGTTTTTACGCCTTCACTTTCGACCTCTTCCGTCTTGTAGGGAGCTGTCCCAAAAAGCAGGGAGAAGAGAGAATTGGATTTTTCCAGGTCTTTAACGGCAATACCGATATGTTCAATTTTATTCATTTTACGATCTTTACAACAATCAAATTTAAGCATTTAATAAGAAAATTTAAGTGTATTTTTGCATTTATGGAAAGCAACAGACAAAAAAAAATAGCAGGGGTGCTTCAGGAAGATCTGGCTAATTTGTTCAGAAGAAAGGCCCAGGAAACCCATAAGGGTGTTCTTATTTCGGTTACTAAAGTCAAAGTAACGGCTGACCTCAACGATGCCAAAGTGCACCTCAGTATTTTTCCATCGGAAAAAAGGGAAGAGACGTACCGTGAAATTGTGGATTCACGTGCTGAGATCAGGTTCGAGATCGCCCAGCTTACCAGACACCAACTCAGAAAAATGCCGGAGCTTCATTTTTTTATAGATGATTCACTCGACTATATTGACCGGCTGGACCGGGCTTTAAAAGGAAACGAGGATCCGATCAAAGACCCCGGGATACTTAAAGAAAAGAAAAGGAAATAAATGAATTTTCCTTTTTACATAGCCAAACGGTATCTGGTCTCAAAAAGCAGTAACAATGCGATAAATATAATAACAATAATCGCTGCCATTGGGGTAGTTGTGAGTACGATCGCCTTGTTTATAGTCCTTTCCGTTTTCTCCGGACTCCGCAATTTTAGTTTAAATTTTATTCAGGTTTCTGATCCCGATCTGAAGATCAGCGCTGTGGAAGGCAAATCCTTTCTTTTTACTGAGAAAATAAGGAAGGAGCTGATACAGGAGAAAATCGCTGCCTATAGTAAGGTAATCGAGGAACGCGCATTTTTTAGCTACCAGGACAAATCCCATATTGCCGTTATCAAGGGTGTCGACAGCAATTATCTGGCTGTTAGCCGATTGGATACAGCGGTTTATTTTGGTGACTGGATTGATTATGAGGTAAAACAAACAGTGGTGGTAGGAAGTGGGATCTCCTCAATTTTATCTGTAGGAGCCTATGATTTTATGGAGTCCTTAAAAATTTTCGTGCCAAAACCGGGAGAGGGCTATATTAGCAATCCTGAAAATGCGTTTGAAAGCGTTCAGGCCCTGCCCATAGGTATCTATAAACTCACAGAAGAAATCGATAAGAAATTTGTTTACGGTAACCTGTCTCTGGCACAGGAGCTCTTAAATTACAAGCCGGACCAAATCACAGCACTCGAGCTGAAAGTCCGTAATCCGAAGGAAATTAATGAAGTACAGCGCGACTTAAAGGAAAAACTTGGACATGCTTTTAAAGTACAAACCCGGGAGCAGCTGAATTCAGTTTTCTACAAAATGCTGAATACGGAAAATATTGCTTCCTACCTGGTCTTCACCCTGGTGCTGATCATCGCCCTGTTCAATGTGATCGGGGCTATTGTTATGATGATCATTGACAAGAAGAGCAACCTCAAAACCATGTATCACCTGGGGACAGAGATAAAGGATATCAGAAGGATCTTTATTTTTCAGGGTTTTCTGTTAACGTTGTCCGGCCTGTTTATAGGCCTGTTCATTGCCATACCGATCATTCTTTTGCAAAAAAAATACGGCCTGGTCATGATCACGGAATATCTGGCTTATCCGGTAGAATTTCACCTCAGCAACGTGCTTATCGTTGCACTCACCATTGTAGTTCTGGGTTATTTGGCTGCCATTTTAGCCAGCAGCAGGATCACGAGAAAATTGGTAACAGATTAACTCAGGCATACTGCTCGAGCACCTCTTCAAAAACAGCAAAAACTTCCTCTTTTGTGGCTGCGGTAACCATTCTGGTTCTGTATTCCTTAAAATCCGGATAGCCTTTGAAGTAATTGGAATAATGCCTTCTGGTCTCGAGTAAACCGGCCTGAATTCCGTTCCATGCTATGGCCCTTTCGAGATGTTTGCGGGCTACCGCAACCCGTTCCTCCAAAGTTGGAGGCTCCAGATGGCTCCCGGTATTGAAAAAATGTTTTACCTGATTGAAGAACCAGGGATTGCCGATACTGGCCCTGCCTATCATAGCTCCGTCCAAACCGTACTTGTCGCGCATGAGCAAAGCTTTTTCCGGACTATCCACATCTCCGTTGCCAAAAACAGGAATGAACATACGCGGGTTATTTTTTACTTCGGCAATAGGTTCCCAGTTGGCTGAGCCTTTGTACATCTGTGATCGGGTTCTGCCATGAATGGCAAGTGCCTGTACCCCGGCATCCTGCAAACGTTCAGCCACATCCAAAATATAAATAGATTCATCATCCCAGCCCAGCCTTGTTTTAACAGTTACAGGCAAACGGGTATGTTTTACCATTTCACGTGTTATTTTTTCCATCAGCGGGATATCCTTTAAAATGCCGGCCCCGGCACCTTTCGAGACCACTTTTTTTACCGGGCAGCCAAAATTTATATCGATAAAATCGGGCCCGGATTGTTCAACGATCTCTACTGTGCGCAGCATGGATTCGAGGTTGGCACCGAAGATCTGTATGCCTACCGGCCGCTCTTTTTCATAGATATCCAGTTTTTTAATACTCTTGGCAGCATCGCGTATAAGTCCTTCGGAAGAGATAAATTCTGTGTAAACCACATCAGCACCAAGCTCCTTGCAGATGCTTCTGAAAGGAGGATCGCTTACATCTTCCATTGGGGCAAGCAGCAGGGGAAATTCACCCAATTCTATGTTTCCTATTTTCACCATAACAGGCTGCAAAAATATTCATTTATTCACATTTATTTTAAAATTATCTGATTTAAAGCTGTATGGGGATCCGGGCACTTCCCTTTTTACATGTTTGCCTGTTTATTTTCTTTGCAATCAGCAATAATTTAATTTACTTTGCCTTCTTTTTTTAACTAGGGAATTTATGAAATACGCTATTGTTTTAATTACGCTTTTACTCGTCCTTTCCGGATGTAAATCAAATGTCAAAAACAGCGATGCGCACAGCGGCGCCACCTGGATCAGCGATAAGATTCATTATCCGCAGGAGAAACATTTGAAAAATATTAAACAACTGACCTTTGGAGGAGACAATGCTGAGGCTTACTGGAGTTTTGACGGAAAGAGTATCGTTTTTCAGTCGAATAACAAAGCCTGGGGATTGGCTTGTGACCAGATTTTTACCATGGACCTGAAAGAAGACCTGAGCAAGGGGGCAAAACCTCAAATGATTAGTACCGGCCTGGGTCGCACAACTTGCAGCTATTTTATGCCCGGAGATGCAACTATTGTTTATTCATCCACCCATTTGGCCGGAACCGATTGTCCGCCCGCACCTAAAAAAGAAGATCACGGGGGCAAATATATCTGGCCGGTATATGAGTCTTTTGATATTTTTATAGCAGACAAAAAAGGAAATCAGATCAAGCAGCTCACTGATTCACCGGGCTATGATGCCGAACCAACCGTTTCACCAAAAGGAGATAAGATCGTTTTTACTTCTGTAAGAAACGGAGATCTCGATCTGTACACGATGAATATTGACGGTTCGGAAGTGAAACAGGTAACCTTTGAACTGGGTTATGATGGTGGCGCATTCTTCTCGCCGGATGGCACAAAACTGATCTTCCGTTCTTCCAGACCAAAAACACCGGAAGCGATCAAGGAATACAAGGATCTTTTGGCTCAGGGATTGGTTATGCCAACCGACATGGAATTGTACGTTTGCAATGTAGATGGCAGTGAACTGCGAAAAATCACCGACCTCGGCAGTGCAAACTGGGCGCCCTTCTTTCATCCCAACGGTAAAAAAGTTATTTTTTCTTCTAACCATCACAAAGAAAAACACGACAGCTTCAATCTTTTCATGATCAACCTCGATGGTAGCGGCCTTGAGCAGATTACCTATGACGGTGTATTTGACGCTTTCCCGATGTTTTCTCCTGACGGGAAAAGACTGATCTTCTCTTCTAACAGAAATAACAAAGGCACACGCGACACCAATTTGTTCGTTTGCGACTGGGTAGATTGATATTTAGGTAACGGACTCATCTCCCGTTGATAAAGTTTAGACGAAATCATCTGTTTTTTTGCTATCTTGCAGGGCGAAATACGGCATTTATTCTATTACTGAAAACAGGCTAAATTTATGTGAATTAGACAATTATAATTTACATTGCCGCAGGCCGGGTTAAAATATTTTAAAAAAACGACCCGGTTAAATCATTTTTTGAGTTGTTTTAAAACAATTCGGTTTGAAGAAATTATGAAGAACATCAGGAATTTTTGCATCATTGCGCATATTGACCACGGAAAGAGTACGCTGGCAGACCGCCTTCTCGAATTCACCCATACCATAACTGACCGCGAAAAGCAGGATCAGCTTCTGGACAATATGGATCTTGAGCGCGAAAGGGGGATTACCATTAAAAGTCATGCCATTCAAATGGAGTATGAATATGAAGGGGAGAATTACATACTCAATCTCATCGATACTCCCGGGCATGTTGATTTTTCTTATGAGGTTTCCCGTTCAATTGCGGCCTGCGAAGGTGCGCTGCTGATCGTTGATGCGGCACAGAGCATTCAGGCACAAACCATCTCAAATTTATATCTTGCTCTTGAAAATGATCTCGAGATCATACCTGTTCTCAATAAATTAGATCTGCCGAGTGCCAATCCGGAAGAGGTTAGTGATGATATAATAAAACTGGTTGGATGCAAACTGGATGAAATCATCCATGCGAGCGGCAAAACAGGCTTTGGTATTGAAAATATACTGGAGGCCATTATTAAAAGGATTCCGCATCCGAAAGGAGATGAAAATGCCCCGCTACAGGCCCTCATCTTTGACTCAGTGTACAATCCGTATCGCGGTATAGAAACCTATTTCAGGATCATGAATGGTGAGATCAGCAAAGGGCAGGCCATCATGTTTATGTCAACGAAAAACCAATATTTTGCGGAGGAGGTA
>JBFYPZ010000123.1:0-6446 GCA_041303035.1 Flavobacteriaceae bacterium | reverse complement strand
AATGGGACTGAAAAGATTTACGAAATATACCAACCAGCCCAACCCGATTGCATGGAGAACAAATATAGCTGCAAAGGTAATCGAGGCAAATCAGTATTGCTTTTAAAAATTAACTGATTTACTTTTTAAGAAATCCCGTCACGGCGGGATTTTTTTATGAGGTACAAAGTTCAAAAGTCCTGAAAAATTTAATTCTTAGTGAAATAAAATTAAGGTATATTTGTTATACATATAAAATCACCTTTCGATGCAAATAAAAATTATCCCCTCAATTTTTATGCTTCTTATTTCTTCTTTTGCCTTTGCGCAGGAAGCAACTGAGATCTATTTATTCGATCTCATTGAAAGCGGGAAAAGCTTCACCATAAAGAATCTGGTTAATATTTCCAAACAAACCGGATATGACAACCAGCCGAGCTTTACTGAGGACGGGTCGTCTATCCTGTTCACTTCCTTCCGCGACGGACAATCGGATATCGCAATTTATGATATTGAACACGATCTCAGAAACTGGCTTACAGATACCCCTGAAAATGAATTCTCTCCCATGGCCTATCCGGGCAAAAAGAAATTATTTACCTGCATCAGGGCCGATAAGGAAGAAAGCCAAAAATTGTATATCTACGCTTACAAGGGTAAAGAACCTGAAGTATTAATTGGAGATGTAAAAATTGCCTATTACACCTGGTTCGACAAAAATACGCTGATTACTTATGAACTCGGTGATATGGATGCCTTGTATGTTCATAACTTTAAACTGAAGATTAAATACCCGGTGCAACAAAATGCGGGACGTTCCTTTTTAAGAAAACCGGGTACCGTGCTTTTGGGCTTTATCAGTGAACTGCATGAAGAACCTGAAGTTTATTCTATGGACCTCAAAACAAGCAAATTGAATTATCTGGCTGATGCGCTCGAAAACTCAATGGACATGGCATTTACCACGAACGGAAATATTCTCATGGCAAAGGATAATCAGATCTATAAATTCCGGCCTGAAGAAGATAAAGAATGGAAAAATGTGCCAATAGAATCTGAAATTCCATTAAAACAGATCACACGCCTCACAATAAGCCCGGACGGCAAAAAGATTGCGGTGGTGGTAGCGGAATAGCTGTTTGTTAAAGGTCCTCCCTCCTTCACTATTCACCGCATAACCAACTGCCTTATGGCAGCAAGTAAAAAGGTAAAAGTAAAAAGTAAAAAGTTTACAGTAGGCAGTGCAAAAGATTATTTTGACTCGTCACTATTCACTACTTCACAATTCACTATATAATTGCATATCCAACTGCCTTACGGCAAGGAAAAAGTAAAAAGTAAAAAGGCAAAAGTGACTCGTCACTATTCACTACTTCACTATTCACTATATAACCGCATAACCAACTGCCTTACGGCAAGGAAAAAGTAAAAAGTAAAAAGGCAAAAGTTTAATTGGACTTACTCGTCACTATTCACTACTTCACTATTCACTATATAACCGCATAACCAACTGCCTTATGGCAGCAAGTAAAAAGGTAAAAGTAAAAAGTAAAAAGTTTACAGTAGGTAGTGCAAAAGATTATTTTGACTCGTCACTATTCACTACTTCACTATTCACTATATAACCGCATCTATCGCTCCATCTCTCTATCGCTCCATCTCTCTTTCGTTCTATCGTCCTTTGTCCTTTCAAGATACAATGAATGGCTATTCCCCCTGGCTCTCGAGCATTTCCTGATATTGTTCCATCAGAATTTCGTACTGGCCGCTGTTCAGTATATACAAATAAACAATAACAACAAATACACCCAAAACGATCCCAATGATCGAGGTCGTTTTTCCGGTATTCGCATTGTTGATCCCGGTATACAGATCAGGATCCTGATTGTGAACGGCAACGGCCTTATTCGCCTGCATGATCCCGATAACACCCAAAATAATGCCTACTACGCCATAACAACAGCAGGCAGTGATGATTGAGGAAATGCCTAATATGAGTGCGGCCTGGGAATGTGGTAATTTTTCTTTCATGGTTTTGATCAGTTAAATTTTATAATATAATTAATGATGATAATACAAACGTTTAAAACAAAGAGCCATAACAATATTTTATGTCCTTTTGCAAAGTCAAATTTCAAGTGCAGCAGCAGAAAGGCAAACATCAGCAGGAGGGTATAAACCGGAGGATACATATAAAATGCTTCGATAAATTCTCCTTTTAACAGATGTATTATGGACCTTTGCAATCCGCAACCGGTACATTCCACACCCAAAGATTTCCATTGACAAGGCAGTAAATGATCCTCTAAAAAAGAAATGAATCCCATCTGTTTTAATTGAATGAATAAATATAAAAAAAATAATAAAATAAAAGGGGTATATTATCTTTGCGCTATGGCTACAAACCAAAAATTTAAAACCGGAGACAGAGTCAGCTTCCTGGATGAACCGATGAAAGGGATTATTACGGAAGCTGATCAGTATAAGATCATCGTGAAATCGGATGATGGCTTTTTATATACCTGTGAAGCCAAAGACCTGGTATTAACCGGAAATATGGAGGACCTGCTCACCAATAAAGTCGAGAAAATTGTGGAGGAAAAAAACAGGCCTGCATCACAAAAAATAAAAAATACCGCAGCAAAGAAAATTCCTCCGATGGAAGTGGACCTGCATATTGAACAACTGATCCCTGAGGCTTCAGGACTTCAAAACCACCAGATCCTGGAATTACAATTACAACACGCCGAAAGAAAACTGGACTTTGCACAACGGAAAAAAATCAGAAAAATCGTATTCATACACGGGGTGGGTGAAGGTGTGCTGCGGTACGAACTCCTGCGCCTTTTTAAAAATTACCACCTGGAATACTCCGAAGCCTCCTACCAGAAGTACGGCCTTGGAGCAACAGAAGTTACATTTCTCTCTTTTAATTAACCGCCGTGTTGAAAACACCGAAAAGATAAGTGTCGTCGAAAACAAGGGAATCCTCACCACTTTCAAGCACAACATCCTGCAAAACGACCGTATGTTTATAGGAGACTATATTGAGCCCGCTCGCATCATACACCACTTCGTTTTGCACCAGAACCTTTCCGGAAACTCCCCGCCAATCCTTTTTCACTTTGGGCTCAACAGGAGGAACAGCAGCACAAAAATAACTACCGGTTACTTTCTCGGCAAAAACCCGGTCTGTTACAGTGACAGGCCCGGATAAGCTCACATTTGCCGTAAAGGTTCCCTCTTCCCGTTTGATCTGGTCATCGGTAAGTGTTACGATCAAAACTTCTTTTTGTCCGTTTGTACTCAAGCGGTATAAGGTATATTCTCCGCAAACATTGATTGTCTCGTCAAAATCAAAACTCGACTGATCAATATCGCCGTCATTGCAAGCCAAGCCTGTAACAATGAGTATTACCAGATAAAAAAATCTTTTCATAAACTTCCACATATACTGCAAAAGTAATAGTTTTAAAGGGATAACAAAAATTCATTTGAGATAAAAGCATTACTTTTACACCATGGAAACTATTTACCTGGATAATGCCGCGACTACCCAGCTGGATCCATCTGTTTTGGAAAGCATGGTCGATGCTTATCAAAAAGTGTTCGGCAATCCTTCCTCAAACCATCAGTTTGGAAGGAAAGCAAAAACAATACTTGAAAGCTCCCGCAAACAGATCGCCAAAGTTTTGAATTGCGAAGCTTTCGAAATCTATTTTACCTCCGGAGGTACTGAGGCAGCCAATTTGATTTTGCACAATGCCGTTCAAAACTTAAAAGTAAAGCGCATAGTAAGTTCTAAAATTGAGCACTCTGCCGTTTTATACACTTTACCGGAATTACAAAAACAATACGGAACCGAGGTTCGGTTTGTGAATCTTTTGCCCTGCGGAAATATCGATACCGGACACCTTGAGTCGCTGCTGAAAGAACCCACCCCTACACTGGTGAGCCTGATGATGGTGAACAATGAAATTGGCAATATTTTACCTGTGGAAACCGTTTCTGACCTTTGTAAAAAATACAATGCGTATTTTCATTCTGATTGTGTGCAGTCAGTTGGCCATATGCAGGTAGATTTAAAAAAAATACAAGTGGACTTCATCAACGCCAGTGCACACAAATTTCACGGTCCGAAAGGAATCGGTTTTGCCTATATTAAAAAAGGAAATCCGATCGGACCGATGATCACAGGAGGCGAGCAGGAACGAGGCATAAGGGCCGGCACAGAAAATGTTGTTTCAATTCTGGGCATGGAAAAAGCCCTGAGCATAGCCACAGCCAATTTGGAAGGCGACCGGAAACACCTTCAGTCATTAAAGGATTATTTTACGGAACTGCTGAAAAAGAACTGGCCGGAGGTTTCATTGAATGGCAATGCTTCCGGTGAAATGAGCGCTCCCCACCTGCTCAGCGTCCGCTTTCCTGAAATGATTCCCATGCTGCTTTTTAAACTCGACATGAAAGGGATAGCCGCTTCTGCGGGTAGCGCCTGCCAGAGCGGTAGCGAGAAAGGTTCGCATGTACTGAAAGAAATATTGAACGAGGCAGAACAAAAAAATACTTCCGTACGCTTCTCATTCAGCAAATACAATACGTTTCAGGAAATTGACCTGGTGATGGATGCTCTGATGGAGATTCTTAAAAAGTAGATAATTGAGATGTGAGATGTGAGATGTGAGATGTGAGAATCAGGAAACAAAAAAAAGAAAAAAGTAGCCCCGTGACCTGTCGCGGGGTTTTTTATTACGGATCCAAAGAATTAGTATTGAGATTTGAGAATCAAGAATCATGAAACAAGACACAGGAATGAGGAGGACAAGAAAAAAGATAAAAGAAAAAAGTGAAACGGTTTTACAATGGAACGACTAATAAATTATGAATGTTGTGTTATGAATTATGAGTTTTGAGTGATAAATTGATCATGCCTAAATAGCGTTGACCGTTTTCACTTACTTTTCATCACATTTAGAATTTATAATTCTAGAGTGATATTAGAGCCCGAAGGATTGTTGTCTTCAGACCGAAGGGCTGAAAAATTCTCAGGGCTCTGGGTTTTTAATTCCATCGTTGACTTGTCACCGTTGGATTGTTGTCTGTAGTAAAGATAATATTTTTCAAATTCTATTGGTGATTTTCTTTGTAACTCTATATGCGGTTTTTCTTTGTTGTAAAGTAATACAGTCCGGTCAACTTCCTTTCTTAAGTGTTCAAAGCTTGTTATGTTTTTGTGAATCAAATAGTTGTTTTTTATTACACCGTTAATTCTTTCTGCTTTGCCATTCTCCCAAGCATATTCGCACATGCTGTTTACCATTTTTTCTTTGCCTGTAAGTTCAAGGAAAGCTTTATCATAGTATTGCCCTCCGCCATCTGAATGGAATACAATGCCTTTGGCCATCATATTTTCTTTATTTCTTTGATTTATAGCCATTTGCAGAGCAGGTAAAGTTGTTTGTTCTGTGGTTAATCTTTTAGAAACACAATACCCTAAGATTCTTCTGGAGAAGGAGTCCAGGATAAATGTGATATAGAAAAATGTTTGGTTAATCTCGAAGTAGGTAATATCACTTTGCCAAGCTTGATTTATGGCAGTTAATGTCATACCTATAAGGAAATTGTCGAACCTGACAACACCAGTGCTATCAGTGGTTCTACGCCAATTTTTTACTTTTACAGACATCAATCCTTCATCTCTGCAAAAGCTCTCAAAAGCATCTCTTCCCATGCAGTTAGGGAGTAGTTTATAATACATATCTCTTGCTCCCATGGTGGGGTGATCTTGACGGATTTGATAAATAATCAGCAGTAATTGTTGTTTTTCTGAACGAATTTGGTTCAATCTATTCATCCTCTGATGAAAAGATTGCTTGGTAATATTCAGACTCTTATACAGTGTGTTCATACTGTAGGGGTATTGCTCTCTATGCTGCCAGAAGAATTCGATGGTGAGGTAGTAAATTTTTTTTTAATATCTACGCCATAGGTTTCTTCTGCCAGCTCAATCATTTTATCCTTAAAATCGAGCATGACTTGTTTTTGACCGATTATCCTTTCGAGTTCTGCCACCTTTTTCTTTAATTCTAATAGCTGCTTAGTATCGCTATCTGCTTCAATGATAAGCCGTTCCTTCTTGTTTTTCATGCTTCCGAATTTATTTAACCACTTGTAAACGTTAGTGCCAGAAACTTCGTATTGCTTACAAAGTTCGGAAACTTTTGTTCTCCCAGTTTCTAATTCTCGGACTTTTTGAATCTTAAAACTGTCGCTAAAATGTCGGCACCTGCGTTGGGCAGTTGTCATTTTGAATTGATCTCTTGTTGCCATTTTTAATCGTTTTTAGTGTATATTTAACTCTTAAAAGTGGTCAACGTATTTCAGGCATTGACACAGAAATTGCTATGATTTTTGGAATTTGGTAGTCGAGATTTGGTGTTTTTTCTGTCTCAAATCGAAGCCCGTCT
>JBFYPZ010000122.1:0-6497 GCA_041303035.1 Flavobacteriaceae bacterium | reverse complement strand
GGCAGCTTTAAATGAAAAATTACTGCCAGCAGTCTGATAGCAATGATAATGCTTATTGTAAGCAGAAAATTAACATCTTGTCTGACCTGAAAATATGTAAGCAGTACGTAAAAAATACCCCCGATGATGCAGGCAGTGGCATAGATCTCTTTGTGAAAGATCAACGGAATCTCGTTACAAAGCGTGTCCCTGATCACACCTCCAAAAGTTGCGGAGATCATACCGAGCGATACTGAGATGATCGGGTGTAATCCGTTTTGAATACCGATCTCGGTACCCGTAATGGTAAAGATCCCCAGGCCAATGGTATCAAATAAAAATAGGGATTTACTGAGGTACCCGATTTTCTTCCTGAAAGTAATTGCCAACAAAACGGCTATAATAATTGTATACACGTAGGGCAAATGTGTCATCCAGGTTACCGGTTCTTTTCCTATCATCACATCCCTCAGTGTACCACCACCGATCGCAGTGACAAAACCAATGATCAGGACTCCAAAGGGGTCCATTTTCTTCTGCATGGCAAATGCGGCTCCGGAGATGGCAAAGGCAGCTGTGCCCAGGATATCGAAAATTAAAAATAAGGTCATTTGGAGTGAATTTTATGGGGTAGAAGAAGGCAAAAAAAAATCCATCCCTTTTGTGAGATGGATCTTTTCGATTTTTTACTTATTCATTTTCAGTCGAGCGCTCTTTCTTATTGATCCTGACGCTCAGCTTTTCTCCACTTTCATCCAGATCCATCAGGATTTCATCCTCTTCTTCGAGGTTGGTATTAACGATCTCTTCAGCCAAAGGATCCTCAACATATTTCTGTATGGCTCTTTTTAATGGCCTGGCTCCATATTGCTTATCAGTTCCTTTTTCTGCGATAAAATCACGTGCCCTGTCCGTTAATTTCAGGTCATAGCCGAGCTTCGTTATTCTGGCAAGCAATTTATTAAGCTCAATAGTGATGATCTTGAAGATATCTTCCTTTTCAAGCGTATTGAAAACAATAATATCGTCAATTCTATTGAGGAACTCAGGAGCAAATGTCTTTTTCAGGGCATTTTCAATAACACTTTTTGCGTTTGCTTCTGCCTGTGATTTTTTCGATTCTGTTCCAAATCCAACTCCCTGGCCAAAATCTTTCAACTGCCGTGAACCAATATTGGAGGTCATGATGATCACGGTGTGACGGAAGTCAAT
Organism: Flavobacteriaceae bacterium; assembly: GCA_041303035.1. Classification (GTDB taxonomy): domain Bacteria; phylum Bacteroidota; class Bacteroidia; order Flavobacteriales; family Flavobacteriaceae; genus Namhaeicola. The sequence continues at coordinate 5,306 of JBFYPZ010000122.1, read as the reverse complement.
TCTTCGGCCAAGACTGTCGGTGATATAACCATCATCCAATATTTGAAGAAGCATATTAAAAACATCGGGATGCGCTTTTTCAATTTCATCAAGAAGTACCACCGCATAGGGTTTCCTGCGAATTTTTTCAGTCAGTTGTCCGCCTTCCTCATAACCTACATAGCCCGGAGGTGCACCGATCAGCCGGGAAATGGCAAATTTTTCCATATACTCGCTCATGTCGATTCTCACCAGGGCATCCTGGGTATCGAACAGTTCTTCCGCGAGTACTTTTGCCAACTGCGTTTTTCCAACGCCTGTCTGTCCTAAAAAGATAAAGGATCCGATGGGCTTGTTCGGATCTTTTAGCCCGACGCGGTTGCGCTGTATGGATTTCACAACCTTTAAAACAGCTTCATCCTGACCGATTATTTTACCTTTTATTTTATCAGGCAAATCTTTGAGTCTTTTGCTTTCTGCCTCGGCGATCCTGTATACAGGTATGCCTGTCATCATACTGACCACTTCGGCTACGTTGTCTTCGGTAACCACCTCTTTGTGAAGGCGTGATTGGGCCTCCCATTCCTGTTGGGCGGTTTCAAGTTCTTTTTCAAGTCGTTTTTCATCATCGCGCAATTTCGCTGCTTCTTCGTATTTCTGGCTCTTTACCACAGAATTTTTGAGGTTGGTAACTTCTTCAAGGCGTTTTTCCAATTCCAATATAGTCTTGGGAACTACGATCTTGATGATGTGAATTCTGGAACCGGCCTCATCCATGGCGTCAATGGCCTTATCGGGAAGAAAACGGTCGGTCATATACCGGCTGGTAAGCGTTACACAGGCACTGATGGCTTCATCGGTAAAGCTTACGTTGTGATGGTCTTCATATTTGTTTTTAATATTATGGAGTATCTCAATGGTCTCTTCAACCGAGGTAGGTTCAACCATAACTTTCTGGAAACGTCGTTCCAGGGCGCCATCTTTTTCTATATACTGACGGTACTCATCCAGTGTGGTCGCACCTATACATTGAATTTCTCCCCTTGCCAGGGCAGGTTTAAACATATTGGATGCGTCCAGTGAGCCTGTGGCACCTCCGGCACCAACAATGGTGTGAATTTCATCAATGAAAAGAATGACATCATCGTTCTTCTCGAGCTCATTCATAAGGGCTTTCATCCGCTCTTCAAACTGCCCCCGGTATTTTGTGCCGGCAACCAGACTTGCCAGATCGAGCTGAACAATTCTTTTGTTGAACAGGATCCTTGAAACTTTTCGCTGAATGATGCGCAGGGCCAGGCCTTCGGCGATGGCTGATTTACCTACACCCGGTTCTCCGATCAAAATGGGGTTATTCTTTTTTCTCCTGCTCAGGATCTGAGAGATCCTTTCTATTTCATTTTTGCGTCCGACAACCGGGTCGAGTTTGCCGGTTTCTGCCAGATAGGTCAAATCCCTGCCAAAATTATCAAGTACCGGAGTTTTTGTTTTTCTTTCCGGTTTGGTTTTCGAAGCCTCAAACGGATTGTTTTTTGGCTCATTGAATTCCTCGTGTTGGGGTATGTCCGCACGCGGAGTTTCTGTTTTTTCTGAATCTATAAACATTTCTTGAAATACTTCTTTAACATCGTCATAATAAATATCAAAATTATTCAAGATCTTGGTTGTGGGATCATTTTCATTTCTCAAAATGCACAACAGCAGATGGGCCGTGCTTATGCTTTCGCTTTTAAATAATTTTGCTTCCAGAAAAGTGCTTTTTAAAGCCTTTTCCGCCTGTTTTGTAAGGTGCAGGCTTTTCTTGTTGTTAATATTATCAATATTGGAGGTAGGATTAAGCGCTTCAATCTTTTTCCGCAGGTTTGTAAAGTTTACATCAAACGAACTCAGGATTTCGTATGCCTCTCCGTTTGCCTTTCTCAACAAGCCGAGCATCAAATGTTCTGTACCTATAAAATCATGCCCCAGGCGCAAGGCTTCTTCCTTGCTGAAGGCAATCACATCTTTAACTTTTGGTGAAAAATTATCGTCCATTCGTAAGGTATTTATGATGTAAATTTAAGGGATTTTTTGGTTATATCCTTACAAAACTTTTCATCCACAATCCACAATAATTTAATTCATTAAAATACAGAGCAATACATACCCTGTAATGTTCATAAATTATGGGAATTTAATGGTGTTTTGAGCCTTTTAAAACACAGATAAATTGTATATTGCTGCTTCAAAAAAATAAATAAAACGACACAATAAAATGGAGGAAAACGATAAAATAATTCCTATTAACATTGAAGAGGAAATGAAATCTGCGTACATTGATTATTCAATGTCTGTAATTGTTTCTAGGGCTTTACCGGATGTAAGAGATGGATTAAAACCAGTACACCGCCGCGTTCTGTTTGGAATGCATGAATTGGGAATTAAAGCAACAGGTGCCCATAAAAAATCAGCCAGGGTAGTAGGTGAGGTTTTGGGTAAATATCACCCGCATGGAGATACGTCTGTTTATGATGCCATGGTAAGGATGGCTCAGGACTGGAGTATGCGTTATGAAATGGTGGACGGACAGGGAAATTTTGGTTCGCCTGATGGTGACAGCCCTGCAGCCATGCGATATACCGAGGTGAGAATGAAAAAACTCTCGGAGGATATGCTGGCCGACATAGATAAAGACACTGTTGATTACCGTTTGAATTTTGATGATACCCTGGAAGAACCAACCGTTCTTCCCGCCAAAATACCAAACCTGCTGGTAAACGGAGCTTCCGGGATCGCTGTGGGTATGGCCACCAATATGGCACCACATAATTTAGCTGAAATTGTTGATGGTACGATCGCTTATATAGACAATCCGGATATCGATATCCTGGATCTATTGCACTATATCAAAGCACCGGATTTTCCAACCGGGGGTATCATCTTTGGTTATGAGGGAGTAAAAGACGCATTCTTAACCGGCAGGGGTAGGATTGTTATACGTGCTAAAACAAATTTTGAAGAGATCAACGGCAGAGAATGCCTGGTTGTAACAGAGCTTCCCTACCAGGTCAATGGTTCTGAACTCATGAAAAAGACAGCCGACCTGATCAATGAGAAGAAAATTGAAGGTATTTCGACCCTCCGGGACGAAACCAGCCGTGAGGGCAGAAGGCTGGTATATGTACTTAAAAAGGATGCCATTCCCAATATTGTTCTGAACAAACTGTTTAAATACACTGCGCTGCAGACTTCTTTCAGCGTAAACAACATTGCTCTGGTTCATGGCAGGCCAGAATTGCTCAATTTAAAAGACCTGATCGTTCATTTTGTTGAACACAGGCATGTGGTGGTTGTTCGACGCGCACAATTTGAACTGAACAAGGCAGAGGAAAGAGCACATATACTCGAAGGACTTATCATTGCTTCAGACAATATTGATGAAGTGATCACTTTGATAAGGGCTTCAGGCAATGCTGATGAGGCGAAACAAAAGTTAATGGACAGGTTCTCCCTTTCTGAAAAACAGGCAAGGGCAATCGTCGAAATGCGCTTGCGACAGTTAACCGGTTTGGAACAGGAAAAACTCCGTTCGGAATATGAAGAAATGGTGAAACTCATCGCCGACCTAAAGGATATCCTGGCAAAGAAGGAAAGGCGAATGTCTATTATCAAAGAGGAACTCATTGAAATCAAAGAAAAATACGGAGATGCCCGCAGGTCAGTAATAGAATATTCAGGAGGGGATCTGAGCATTGAGGATATGATCCCTGATACCAATGTGGTGGTAACCATTTCGCATGCAGGATACGTAAAAAGAACTGATCTTTCAGAATATAAGGTGCAAAACAGGGGCGGCCGCGGACAAAAAGGGGTCGCTACCAGAAATGAAGATTTTCTGGAACATCTGTTTGTGGCTTCCAACCACCAGTACATGTTGTTCTTTACACAAAAAGGAAAAGTGTTCTGGATGAAAGTATACGAGATACCTGAAGGCAACAAAAGCGCCAAAGGCAGGGCGCTGCAAAACCTGATCAATCTGGAAAGCGACGATAAGGTAAAGGCTTTCGTTGTTACCAAAGATCTGAAGGACGAGGATTACGTGAACAAAAATTACGTGATCCTGGTTACCAAAAAAGGAATCACCAAGAAGACGAGTCTCGAACAGTATTCACGACCCAGAGCAAACGGTATCAATGCAATCACAGTTAAAGATGGAGATGAGCTGCTTGAAGCAAAATTGACTGATGGAAAAAGCCAGATCATGATCGCAGTGAAATCGGGTAAAGCCATCCGGTTTGAAGAAGTAAAAACCAGGCCGATGGGACGAAATGCTTCGGGCGTTAGAGGAATCTCCCTGGCAGATGAGAAGGACGAAGTGGTAGGCATGGTTTCACTGGCCAATGAGGATGACAACGTGTTGGTTGTATCTGAAAAAGGATATGGTAAAAGATCGAAATTGGAAGATTACAGGATCACCAACAGAGGAGGTAAGGGCGTAAAAACCATTAACATCACCGAAAAAACAGGTAAATTGGTCGCTATTAAGAATGTTACGGATTCAGATGACCTGATGATCATTAATAAATCAGGAATTACCATAAGATTGGCCGTTGCAGACCTCAGGGTTATGGGAAGGGCAACGCAGGGGGTTAAGCTGATCAATATCAAAGAAAATGACGAAATTGCTGCAGTTGCCAAGGTTGTGCACGAAGAAGAAGTAGATCTTGGAGGTGAAATAGATGAAAACACAACAAAAACTGATGAAAATCATGAATTGGATTAAATGAAAATGTTAATTTTGCCATATCTTAAACCATTAAAACTTAAATCCTTAATTAAATTCAAATGAAAAAACAATTTTTAATGTTGCTTCTGATGTTTGTTTCAATAGCAACGTATGCTCAAAAAGATGAGCTGAAAGCCGCTGAAAAGGCTATAAAAAGTGGGGACTACATTACTGCAAAAGCTTCTGTGGACAAAGCGGAATCTATGCTGGGAAGCATGGATGACAAAACAAAAGCCCATTTTTATTATTTACAGGCTTCAACCTATGGGGCCTTGTCTAAAACGAGCAGCGTACATTACGATAAGGCAGCTGAGGCTTACGACAACCTGTTTGCCGTTGAAAAGGCTCTTAAAAGCACAAAGTATACCACACTGGCACAGCCTGAATTACAAGCTCTGGTTACGGATGTTTCCACCAAAGGCATCGCATCTTACCAAAGCGGTAATTACGCAAGTGCAAAAAAAGAGCTGCATGAAGTTTATATGTTGAGCAAGAAAGATACCGTATTCCTGGAATATGCAGCGAACGCCGCTTACCTTGATAAAGATTTCGATGCTTCACT
>JBFYPZ010000121.1:0-6581 GCA_041303035.1 Flavobacteriaceae bacterium | reverse complement strand
TTGTTCACGAATGAAGTTTAAATCGCGGTTTGTAAAGAGCACAGAATGGGAACATTGGCCCAGTTTTATGTACTATGCTCCCCTGCTGCCTTTCTTTCTATATAAAACCTGGAAAGCAAAGAGTCTGACCTATTTTTCAGCAACAAATCCCGGAATAAAAATGGCAGGTAACGGTACCGAGTCCAAATACGAGACCCTCATGCTGCTGCCAGAAAAATACCGCCCTGTCAGCATATATGTTCATCCAGGAACATCCGCTGACCTCCTCCTGGATCAAATAAGGGAAAATAATATAGCATACCCCCTTATCCTCAAACCCGATGTCGGTTTCAGGGGTTATATGGTAAAAAAGATCGACAGCGAAAAAATTCTAAGGGCCTGTCTGAAGCACTTCAATCATCCCATGATCCTTCAGGAATTTATTGATTATCCGAATGAAATGGGCGTTTTTTACCACCGATTACCCGACCGGGAAAAAGGTAAAATTACATCTGTAACCATAAAAAAATACCCGAGCCTTACCGGCGACGGGCAGAGCACGCTAAAGCATTTGATAGAACAGGACGACCGCGCTTTTCTATACTTTGATCTGCTAAAAAATATCCACCATCAAAAACTGGATCACATATACCCAAAAGATGAAAATATTCCCCTTTCCTTTATTGGCAATCATTCTAAAGGAACCCGTTTCATCAACGGGAATCACCTGATCAATGAGGAACTTACCGGCGTATTCAACCGGTTGAACCATCAGATAAACGGCTGGTATTACGGAAGAATGGATTTAAAATACAGCTCTTTCCCGGAATTGCTGGAGGGAAAAAACTTTAAAGTGCTCGAAATCAATGGGATCATATCCGAACCAACCCATATGTATGATCCTGAGCATCCCGAAGCAGGATACTTTAAATGTATTGAAACGATAAAGGATCACTGGGAAATAATCGACCAGATCGCACGAATCAACAAAAGCAGGTCAGCAGCAAGGGTACCGGGAGTAAGAGAATATCTCAAAAATCTTTATTGGCTCAGAAGTTATTCAAAAGAGCTGGTCAAGGCCAACAACCTGAATTTGGAGCTTTAATACCTGATCGTTTTTGGTGTGGTCGGGTTGTAACCAAAATCTTCATCCGGCAGTGCTATTCCAAGCTGGTGAATGATATACCCTATGCTTGCAAAATGATGAATGGCATGGCTGTGTGCCTGGATCAATACGGCAGCGAGTGTGTATTTCGCTTTAATCATACCCCTGCCAAGGTCATCGCTAACCTCAAATTCAAGATCGAGATACTCAGTATCCAGTTCCTTCAGTTTACTGATGATCTGATCGTAATAAGCCAGACCTGAAAGCCTGTCCTGTTCTATCCGTTCATTTCGCTTGCGTTGTGTGAGGTCTATTTTTTTTGTTGGCAATCCGTCAATAATGCAGTCGAAAATATCCAAAACATGGCGCATATGAATTCCTATACTGGAATAATACGGGGCTACTCCGTTATCGGTGTATTGGTCTTGTTCTATGTTCCCTACCAATTTTTTTCCGCGTTCCAGGTTTTGTATTATCGCTGCGATCAAAGTCTTAAATTTTTGTTAGGATGAAGGTATAAAATTATTTATTTATCAGATCAATTAAAAGTAAAATTCCCAGGGTCAAAAATAAAAAACCCAGGATATAGTTGATATTCTTTGCGATAAAGCGCACCCTGCTGACCAAAATCCCTGATAAAAGTACATACAGGGCAAATATTGAGAATGCTCCAAGAAAAGCCCCGATCACAAAAAATACGATATGCCATTTGTCAAGTATTAGATAGCCTTTTCCCTCAAGAATAGTACTGTATACAAGATAATAGGGTATTGCCAGCATGTTTAAAGAAGACATAACCATACCAATCAACAGGTAATTCCCCCTTTTGATCTTACTTTCACGTGTGGTTTTTCGTCTTGCCTGCCAAAGAAAAAAGAAACTCAGTAAAAACAAAACAACCACACCTGCGATCGATAAGTTTTCTATGACTTCCGGATGTCTCGCGAAAAACCCGGCAAAATACAGGGCAATAAAAGACTGGGGTACTACAATGAGGGCTGCTCCAAGTCCAAACAGGAGGCCTGCCTTTTTATTTACGGAAATTCCGGTTTTCATAGCCGTCATATTCAGCATACCGGGTGGAAGTACCCCAACAAATGCCATCGCATAGCCCAGCAATATATGTACGAAATAATTCAATTTCTATTTTTTATTAAATTGTAAAACCATGCTTCTGAAATCTTCTGAAATCCGAAATTTAAAAACCAGGAACAAATATAAAATACTTATTACAATGGATTTAATAAAAATGCTGATCACCGGCATTTCTGTTATTTTCACAAAATAAAAAGGAAAAAATAAAACGGCTATGATGCCGAGTAGCACCCAGGTTTTAGCGGTAAAAGGCTGCATCTGCATTTTTTTTTGCACGTACATGATTCTCGATAAACTAAAAACGAAGATCACGATCAGCGTCGACAAGGCGGCTCCGTTGATTCCCATGATGTCGATCAAGTATTTGTTCAGAACGATCACACTCACTGACATGGCAATGGAATAATAAAAAAAACTCCGGTAGTACTTGGAATTGCTCAGTATCGCAGCATTTGTGCCCAGCGCGAGTTTGATGAGCTCCGAAACCGAAACCAGTATGACAACGGTAATACCGGCATTGTATTCCGGTTTATTGATCAGGGCATACAATTCCGTGATATTGCAGTTGATCAGCAAAAATAATAGTCCGCCGGCTATGAGCAGTGAGACAGAACTTTTTGTGTACATTTTGGCTACTTCTCCAAAATTATTGCTTTGAATATCTCGGGCCGTAATGGGATTTATGATCTGTTGCATGGCCCTGGTGGGTACTCCCACCACCGAAGCGATATAAACACCCACTGCATAATAGGCCACTTCTGCGATCTTTTCCATTTGAGGGATCATGAATTTATCGATCTCGAGCAAAATGGTGCTGGCCGAACCGGCAAGGATCATATAAAAAGAGAAGGACATAAGTTCTCTCAGGTTTGCCGGTAGTTTTAAGGTTCTGGTTTTAGGAAAATATAAGGTAAAAGCATAGGCTGCAATGATCACAACCCTTACAAAATATACGATCACTACGGCGTAGATAAATTGAACTTCATTTAACACCTTGAAATACACCAGGAACAGCAGTACCATGATGGCCGCCCGGGCAAAAACTTCCTGTATAAAACTGCCAAAAACAGATTTCATCTGCACCCTGCACCAGGCATTGAACACCTCGAAATAACCCATGAACACAGCCAGCAAAAAGATCAGGTAAGTATAATCCCTGATGATCGGATTTTCACGTGAGATCATGTCCGCGATCGCATTGTAAGCCAGTGCCCCAAAAATACCGAGCGGAACAATGATGGCGAGTGGAAGGAGCAATGCTGTGATCAAAAAATTATCTCTGCCGGTTTCATCCTGATAATAAAAATAATACTTCACTATGGTATTTTGCATCCCCAGCACCATAAGTGGCATAAGGATGTTGGAAGTCGACAGTAAAAAAGTGACGAGTCCGTAATAATCATCATCCAGAAAATGCGTGAATAAAAAGAGTACATTGATACCACCGATCAGAAATCCCAAAAAAATAATTAAAGTGTTCTTGTATGTCTGGTTTAAAATGATTCCCATAACTTACCGGTTTTCCAAAATAAGTTTTTTGCTCAAATGGTTAAATCGCCAGAATAAGAGAAAAGCAGAGGCCGTAAGACCTGCCAGCAAACCGATCCAGATTCCGACTGAGCCAAGACCCAGCCATTTACCCAGAACGAAGGATACCGGGAAACCGATGATCCAGTAGGCAAAAAAAGTAATGTATGTCGGTACTTTAACATCTTGTAAACCGCGTAAAGCGGATAAGACCACAACCTGTATACCGTCTGATAACTGGAATAAGCCGGCGATCAGCAGCAGGGGGGCCGCTGTTTTTATTACCGCCTCATCATCAATATAGATTATTGGCAGCAGGTCTTTAAACAGAAAGAATAAGATCGCAAAGACAAATTCGATGAGAAATATTTGCAAAAAAACAGAATAACTGATCCGTCGGAGGTTTAAAAAGTCTTTCAGTCCTTTTTGATTGCCTACCCGGATCGTGGCTGTAACACCCAGACCCACTGCCACCATAAAGGTCATCGAAGCCAGGTTAATCGCAATCTGGTTTGCGGCCTGATCGACCGTACCCAGAGTGCCGGCGAGCCAGATAGCCGCTGTAAAAATACCCACCTCAAAAAGCATTTGCAGGGCAGTTGGCAATCCCAGGTTTAGTATTTTCGCAATAACCGCCTTGCGAACCTTCATAAATCTCAGTTTAGAAAAATAGGGTTTGAATTTTTCTCTTTTTTGAAGAATGTAGATCATAAAGGCAAGCATGGCAAATCTTGAAAACAAGGTTCCCAATGCCGCTCCGTCTACTTCCATCCTCGGAAAAATCCAAAAACCGTAAATAAGTATAAAATTCAGTACCACATTCACAACATTCGCAACGATAGTAGCATGCATACCATATTTGGTCTCAGAATGACCGTCGGCAAACTGCTTTAACGCCTGAAAGAGCATCAGGGGGATCATCGAAAAAGCTACAATATACAAATAGGGCATGGCCAAAGCGACCACTTCAGGGGGTTGGTCCATATATCGCATAAGGGGTGCGGCGATAACCAGCATCAAAAACATGGCAATGCCGAGTATCAGGCAAAGTAAAAGTCCGTGCTGAAAATAGAGCTTGCCCAACATTTCCTTTCCTCTGGTATCTGCTTCTGCGATCAAAGGAGTAATGGCAAAAGAGAAACCAATACCGATAGCAAAGGCAACAAAAACAAAACTATTACCCAATGAAACTGCTGCCAGGGGAGCTGCTCCCAGCCTGCCTACCATTACATTATCTGCAAAACCTACCAAAACATGCCCCAACTGACCCACCATAACCGGGTAAGCCAATTGCAGGTTATATTTAAATTCTGAGGTATAGTTATGTAGTTTCAATCAAATGATCTTTAAATAAAAATCGGTTTGCAATTCTGCTCCACAAAATTAACCTGAAATTACCAGGAATGGATTTGTTCGACGTTCAAGCGATTCATGTTTTCAGTACAAATAAAACGATTAAATGTAAATAATTTATTATTAAATTTTCTTATAATTCATATATTTGGCATCATTTATGTAGCTTAGTGCATTATCTAATACCTATAATATTAAATTTTATGTCAAAATCACATAACTTTCTTTTTTTATTGTGCCTGCTATTTTTAAATCAGGCTTACTCACAGGACAGAACAACGATCGAGGCTAAAAATGCAGATATCAGCGACAACCTGGATCTGGAGGCTGTTGCCTCCATCTTTGGAGAATCGGAGGATGTAGAGGACTTTGAAAAGCGCTTGAATGATCCAAAAATACAGATCAACAATCTTGACCTTAACGGAGATGGAGAAGTTGATTACCTGAGAGTCATGGAAACAGGTAGCGGAAATACCCATACCTTGTCCATTCAGTCTGTTATCGGCAAAGACCAGTATCAGGAAGTAGCCACGATTGATGTGATTAAGGATAAAAACAAAAAAACCCAGGTTCAGGTAGTTGGTAATGTGGATATGTATGGGCCTAATTACTATTTTACTCCTTATTATCCCGTAGTACCTGTATTTTTCTCATTCTTCTGGATGGCAACTTACAGACCCTATTATTCGCCCTGGTACTGGGGCTACCACCCACCTTACTGGAATCCGTGGCGGCCTTACCCACCCTATATGTATCACAACAATGTACATGTTCATGTCAATGTTAACAACCGGTACAACTATAATGATATCCGTATAAACAACAACAACATCAATATAAACAGCAATAACAATTCGTATTTTAATAACCATCCTGATAAATCCTTTAACAAAAGGAACCCCGGAGTTGCAAACAATAATGAACTGACAAACAAAAGAAGAGAAACGGCCAATAAAGCCGGGATTAACAACAAAGCTGACCTGGACAGGGCAGTAGCAAATAAGAGCAGGGAAACCAAAGATTTTCAAAGCTCGGGCAGACCGGTTACCAAACCCACGACCCGACCTTCAACCGGTGATCAGGCTTCAAGCCGGCCAAGTACCAGGCCGAGTACTCAACCTGCAGCAAAACCTGCCACGAGACCCAGTACGCAACCCGCGGCCAAGCCGGCCTCAAGACCAAGTTCTCAGCCAGCTGCCAGCCCCGCTTCAAGACCGTCCACCAGCCAAAGCAAACAAACATCGACTTATAAAAGGCCCAGCACCGCCTCTTCAAGACCAGCCTCAAGCCCGGGACAAACAAGAAGTGCACAGCCAAGAAGTGCTTACAGAATATAGATAAAAAATGGGAGTCAAGCTCCCATTTTTTTTGCCTCTATTCCTTATCTCTGAATGAATTTTCAGCAGACCTGACTATAGACCCTTAAAAACCTAATCTTCCATGAATAGTTGTAGTGACTGTACCTCTCCTTATGCTACCGATTTCTTGACCCATCAGGACGATCCCAACAGAGTTCAAATAA
>JBFYPZ010000120.1:0-6593 GCA_041303035.1 Flavobacteriaceae bacterium | reverse complement strand
AGTTCTCCAAGATCAGGACAATCTACGGTCAGGCCTTCTTCAGCCAGGTAACTCTTCACATTGATGAGTTTAACCCATTCCACTTTTTTTCCTTTCTGCCGGTATTCAATATGTACCAGTCCCGCGGGAGCTTCCATTCTGATCCTTCCGGGAATTTTTGGTTTTATTATTCCTTCTTCTATAGCAATGGTTATGGTGCCAATGGTTCCATGTCCGCACATGGGCAAACAGCCTGAAGTCTCTATAAACAAGATCGCAAAATCATTTTCCGGATCGTGTGGCGGATATAAAATACTGCCACTCATCATGTCATGGCCCCGGGGTTCATACATCAGTCCTTTGCGTATCCAGTCGTACTCTTTTAAAAAATGCTGCCTCTTTTCACTCATGGTTTGACCAAACAGCACAGGTCCGCCTTCTTTGACAAGCCTTACCGGATTTCCGCAGGTATGCGCATCTATACAAACAAAAATGTTTTTGCTCATTTATTTTTCTCGATGTAATGATTAACTCTTTCTTCCAGTATGGCCAGGGTTACCGTGCCTTGCCCCAGTATGACCTCATGAAATTCCCTGATATCAAAATTCGCTCCCAAAGTTTCTTCGGCTTTTTCGCGCAATTCCCTGATCTTTATTTCTCCCATTTTGTATGACAGGGCCTGACCCGGCCATGAAATATACCGGTCGGTTTCTGTATTGATCTCGTGCAGGGAAAGCGCTGTATTTGACGACATGTAATCAACAGCCTGTTCCCGCGTCCAGCCTTTCGCGTGTATTCCGGTGTCGACTACCAGGCGGCAGGCGCGCCACATTTCATAGGTCAGTTTTCCGAACCGTTCATAGGGAGTGGTGTACAATCCCATTTCATCAGCCAAAAATTCTGCGTACAGGCCCCATCCTTCACCATAGGCAGAAAGGTATAGATCCTTGCGGAATGCAGGTATGCTGTCGCCAAGTTCCTTGTTCAGACTTATCTGCAAATGATGTCCGGGAACCGCCTCATGGGCTGTTAAAGCGGGCAGGGTATACAGGGTTCTGCTCGGCAGATCATAGGTATTTACCCAATAATATCCCGGATCAGTGCTGTTGGCTTCTGTGCCAATATAGCGACCGGTGGTGTATTTTGGTGCGATGGCATCGGGTACTGCTTCTACCCCATAGGGTTTTCGCGGCAGCGTTTTAAAAAATCTCGGCAACTGGGCATCTGCCCGCTTGGCAATATCCCTTGAGATCATCAAAAGGGCTTCCGCAGAGGTGGGATAAAACTGTTTGTCTGTTCTCAGGAAAGTAAAAAACTCCGAAAAAGTACCCTTAAAATTCACTTCCTGAATGACTCTTTCCATTTCAACCTTTATGCGCGCCACTTCCTTGAGACCTATTTGGTGAATATCCTCTGCAGTATATTTCGTGCTGGTGGTATAAAAGTTTATTCTGTTCTGGTACAAGGCCTTGCCATTAGGGATTTCATAAATGCCAAGGGTCTTTCTTGTATTGGGCAGATACTCGGTTTCAAAAAACAATTTGATTCGTTTGAATTGAGGAACAACAACAGTTTCAATCGCTGTTTGCGCTGCTTCTTGCACTGAATCCCTCTGAACCTCAGTCAGATCCCCGGGAAGGTTGGTAAACGGTTTATAATAAAAACTGCTTTTATAGTCTGAAACTATATGATCGTTATAGCTGGACTCATATCCCTTAAAGATCACCGCAGGCTGCACAACCCCTTTCTGTATGCCTTCCCTTAAAATAGTCAGGTGCTGGTCAACAAATTCCGGAATGGCATGCAGGGTTTTTAAATAGTCTTTTACCTGCTTGTAATTTGTCAATGGCCTGACCCTATATGTGAGATTACTGTGAAAACCGGCATCGGAAAGGAGCGGATTGAGATACTGTTCAAACTCGTAATAATCAATACGGTCCTGAAGGACAAAAGCCAGGAGTTCAGCGGAAATTTTATCAGTTTCGCTGAGATCTTCCCTGTTTATTTTAGAAAGTTCTTCAATTTTTGTTTTTGCAAATTCGGCTTCCCCTTTAAAATATGCCTTGGTAAAAATTCCCAGGGGATAAACATCCTTATCGTATTGCTTATTGTGATCTTCGTAACTGGCAATGATCTCTTTCAGCATATCTGCCGGCTTTGACTCTGCTTCCTTTTTTTTGCAGCTTACAAACAGAAATACTAAAAAAAAGAATATCAGTTTCTCGACCCGGATCATAAATGCTTATTTGTTAACACGTTATTTACTAATCTGTAGATTTTTAGTGGATTTTCGTTTTTAAGTTCTTCGGGCAATAGCCGGTCCGGCCAATCCTGATAGCTGAACGGACGCACCCATCGCCTGATCGCATGGATACCCACTGCGGTAAAACGACTGTCGGTAGAGGCGGGATATGGTCCGCCATGGGTCATGGAGGGGCAAACCTCCACACCGGTGGGAACACCGTTAAAAATTATCCTGCCCACCCGGCTCTGCAGTGCGCCTATCAGGCCTGCATGTTGTGATGCTTCCTTTTCTTCAGCCATGACAGTACCCGTTAACTGACCTTCCAGCCCGGAGACGATTTTCTCCATTTGATTCATATCCTCACAATGAACGATCACAGAGTATGGTCCAAAGACCTCCTGATGCAAGTTTGGGTTTTCTAAAAATGTCTGACCATCAACTGTAGCAAGGGTCTGTCTGCCATAATTAACAGGCACAGCCGTTTCAATTTCTGCTACTACCTGAATACCGCTTTGAGAGAGTGCTTTTTCCCGGTTTTTTTCATACGCGCCGAGTATATTTGGGTGCAGCATACAGGAGGGTTCTATCCTGATAATTTCATTTGATAAGTTCTTTATGAATTGATGTAATCCTTCGCTCTTTATACCGATCAGCAATCCGGGATTTGTGCAGAACTGGCCACTGCCTGCTGTAATGGAGTTTGCATACATTTTTGCGATCTCAGAACTCCTGCTTTTTATTGCTTCAGGTAAAATGATGACCGGATTGATGCTCCCCATTTCGGCAAAAACAGGAATGGGTTCTGCTCTTTGCGCAGCCATATTGTAAAGGGCTCTGCCACCACTTATACTTCCTGTAAAACCAACTGCCTTTACACCCGGATGTTTGACGAGCAGGCCGCCAACTTCAGTACCGCTGCTGTTCAGATTGGAAAAGACGCCCTCAGGCATACCTGTTTTTTGAGCAGCTTTGATCACTGCTGAGGCTACTAACTCGCCGGTACCGGCATGCATGGGATGGGATTTTACGATCACCGGGCAGCCTGCTGCCAAGGCAGACGCCGTGTCGCCACCGGCAGTTGAATATGCCAGCGGAAAATTGCTGGCGCCAAAAACCACCACCGGACCCAGGGGCAACAGCATTTTGCGCAGGTCAGGTTTTGGAACCGGTTGTCGGTCAGGTACAGCCGTATCAATGCTGGCTTCAATCCAGCTGCCTTCCTGCAGCAGTGCAGCGAAACTGCGAAGCTGAAATAAGGTACGTCCTCTTTCTCCAACTGCCCTTCCCTGAGGCAAACCCGATTCTTCGCAGTAGGTTTGAATCAATTCATCACCCAGTGCCTCTAATTCCCTGGCTATCTCCTCCAAAAAAACACTTCGCTTTGCCCCTGAAGTATTCCGAAAAACTTTGAAGGCCTCTTCGGCCAGTGCAACGGATTCATTGATCTCAGCCACAGAAGCTTCGATGAATAGCGGTTCGTTCTCCCGGTTGGTTTGCGGATTAAACGTTTTGAAAGTGACCTTTCCCGCCGATGACAGCCTGCTGCCAATATAGTTTTTGCCAGTAATCATGGAACACATAAGTTCAAATATTTCTCTTTATAAAATTAAGGGAATCCGGTAATATTATTGTAAATACTTATCCACATTCGGACGGTTTTTCAGACAGTTCTGAATAATTCCCAATACCTTTTCCCGCTCTTCTCCAACCAAGGGCAGTCGGGGTTCACGTACATATTCTGTTCCTATGCCGGTAGCTACTTCTGCCAGCTTGATATTCTGCACCAGTTTGGTATGGATATCAAGTTCCAGCAGAGGCAAAAACCAGCGGTAGATCGCGAGCGCCTCTGCAATTTTTCCTGATTTTACCAGTTTGTAAATGGCAACTGTTTCTTTGGGAAAGGCACAGACCAAACCCGCTACCCAACCGTCGGCACCCATTACCATGCTCTCCATTGCCAAAGTGTCTACCCCGCAAAGTATGCGGTAACGATCCCCGAAACGGTTTTTCATTCTGGTAACATTGGATATATCCCTGGTCGATTCCTTAACTGCCTGAATATTTTTATATTCCTGCAGGGCATCGAACATATCCAGTGTGACTTCAATGCCGTAATCAACCGGATTGTTGTAGATCATAATGGGTAATTTTGTGCTTGCCGCTATCTTTTGGAAATAGGTCACAGTCTCACGCCTGTCTGCTTTATACCTCATTGGCGGGAGCAGCATCAGTCCTTGAGCACCGTAATCATGCGCCCTTTGCGCAGCCTCGATCGCCCCTTTTGTAGATTGTTCGGCAATATTTATAATAACTGGAACGCTTCCCTTTACCAGTTCAACGGTTCTTTCAACGAGTATCTTTTTTTCTTCATTCGTCAGGGTACTGGCTTCTCCCAGGGTCCCTCCCAAAATGATCCCGTTGACACCGGCTTCGATCTGAGCGCATATGTTTAGTTCAAAGTAATGAAGATTAAGCTTGTCTTCTTTGGTAAATTTTGTAGTAACCGCAGGCATTACGCCTTTCCAATCTATTTGCATGGTGTTTTTCTTCAAAATTAATACCCGATCCGAAATCAGGATACCATGATTTTGGCCAAATTCAGTATTATTTTATCTTATTTTTATAATTTAGCAGTAATTTTATCACAATATAGGACTAATGAAGGTCATGCCATTTAAAATTCCGAAATCGGAGAAAAGCAGTTTTCTCGTACAGGAGGATGTTGGCAACGCCTTTTATAACAAACTACACCAGCACGAGGAAATCCAAATAAGCTGTATATTGAAAGGTGAGGGTACTTTTTTGATCGGTGATGGTTTTGGGGATTTTAATCCGGAGGATGTCTTTGCATTGGGCAATCACCTGCCCCATGTTTTTCAAAGTGACCCTTCCTCAAAGGAGGTTCAGATGATCTCGGTATTTTTTACGAAAAATTCCTTTGGCAACAGCTTTTTTGAGCTGGAGGAATTGCAGGGCCTCTCACCATTTTTTGGCCATATCGGTCTGGGTTATAAACTAAAGAAATCTGAGCCGTCTTTACTCCAACTGTTCTCTCTATTGAAAGAACAGGATAAATACGGGCAGCTCGTCAGCCTTTTGCTCATATTAAAAGCACTGGCCGCAGAAGAAAAAGAAACACTTTCCTCTCCGGTACAATTGAGAAATTATGAAGGTGAGGAAGGAAAACGTATGGGAGATATATATTCATTCACCCTGCAGAATTATTACCGGGAAATTTCGCTCAAAGAAGTTGCAGAGCTTGCCAGCATGACCCCAACTTCCTTTTGCAGATTTTTTAAACAGCGCACGAACAAATCCTACATGCATTTTTTAACGGAACTCAGGCTGGGGCATGTTTGTAAACTATTGGCAAAGTATCGGAATCTGAGTATTGCTGAGATCGCCTACCGCTCAGGATTTAATAACCTCACCCATTTTAACAGGCAGTTTAAGGCTGCCAAAGGGCTTACCCCCACCCGTTTCAGAAAACTGACCACCGGCCAGGCTTCAGCCTTTATTTAGTTCTTCTCTGGTTTTTTTAGGAAGTTTTTCTACCACAAGATCGTAAGAGTGGTCGACGAGTTTTTTAAGAAGTCCCGGCGGCAGTTTATCACAGCACACGGTATTCCAGTGTTTCTTGCTCATGTGGTAGCCCGGAATTATCCCTTCATGGGTTTCTCTTAACTCAAGTGCCCAATCCGGGTCACATTTCAGATTCACCCTGAACTCTGTTTCATCCAGTCCCGTAAGCGCAAAAAGTTTTTCTGCTACCTTAAAAACCAGGGTATGCTCATCAAAGGGAAAATCTTCTTTTACTCCTTTTTTCTGCAGACAATATGTGCGGAATTCTTCAATATTCACCCCATAAAAATAAAAAAACTTTCTCTGGCTGAGAAAGTTTCTATAAAAATTTAATATTTGCTTTAAGCTGTAATTCCGGCAATATTTGCGGTGACACCAACTGCGGGCGGGTTTACAAAATGTTTCTTTACCGGACACTGGTCAACAACCGCTTTTATGGCATTTTTATATTTTTCAGGGAAATCAGAAGGGAGATTGACAAGTATCTCAATATTTTCGACCATTTTGGTCTCGTCGTTGTAACTGACTTCCTGGTCCAGGGTCACCTGGCTCAGATCAAAATTTCTCTGGTTAAAAAAGGCCCTTACATATACGGCAGAGCACATACCCACTGTTGATAAATAGATCATATAGGGTGAGTCGTCCATTGTAATATCTTTCCCCTTGTAACTGGCTATAATTTTACCTTCTGTATTGAATCGAATTGATATGTTCATCTGTTGCTTTTTAATTTATAGAGCAAAGATAATTCATGTAGACCTGGTAGTGTGTAACTGAGATTACTTTA
>JBFYPZ010000119.1:0-6637 GCA_041303035.1 Flavobacteriaceae bacterium | reverse complement strand
CTGGATTATTCGCTTTTGCTGATTGAAAGAAAAAAGGTGAGAGAAGACCTTCCTGAGGATACAATACTTGAGGACGAGGAATTGAAAGCACTGATCGTTAAAGCCGGTAGTGCGCGTTTAAGACCTGTTTTACTCACGGCAATAACAACGATTCTGGGTTTGATCCCTTTGGCCATAGGTTTGAATATTGACTTTTTCTCGCTGTTCTCTGATTTTGATCCAAAGATCTTTTTTGGAGGTGATAATGTGGTGTTTTGGGGTCCGCTGGCCTGGACAGTAATCTACGGCCTTTTTGTAGCTACTTTCTTAACCCTGGTCATTGTTCCTGTGTTGTTTTTCCTGGCAAACAGATTAAAAAGAAGATTAAGAAACCTGTTTACCGGTAACAAAGTGGTTATTGAATAAAGCTCCGGAACGCAAGCTTCATTGTGGTATTTTCTTGGAAATAAATTTATAATCCCAATAAAATGAGTGTAGGGTTATAAAACCTGTAAATTTAACCGCAAGTGAGGCAAATTATGCGCCAATGACGCGAAAAACGGGGTGATCTGAGTGAACCGAATTCGAAAATCGTTAGAAACCTTTTTGCGAACTTTGCGAAATTCAATGAGGTTTCTGCGGTTAAAGAAAAATCTTAACTGTTCCGGCCCGCTAGCTTTAGGTTAATACTATCCTTTTGCCTCTTTCGTAAAAACCGCATCACCGTATCACCGCATAACTATCAGAACCAGAACCCTAAGTTAAAATACCAAAAGTTGTTTTTTGTGTTCGGGCTCCAGGCATATTGTATTTGTATGGGACCAACAAAGGAATCGTAACCATAGCCAACGGCATATCCTGACAAGGTATCCTCAAATATATCCCCCCCATTCCAAAGATTATCACTTAGGCGTGCATAATTTCCGGTAATGTTGGCATAGTGTTTTTTATACACATTATACCTGAGCGTAAAGGCGGTCCGAAGATACCCAACATCATTCAGATCACCAACCCCATAACCATAAAAGGGAACAAAAGTATTGATGAAATTCTCATTATTTCCCCCCAGATAATAATTGAATATCTGGTTAGGTGAATTTCCAAGGGTAATTCCTGCTTCAGAAATTAAGTGAAAGGTGAGCTTGTCAAAAAATGTGTGTGCATAACCGATTTCACCAAATAAAAGTGAAAAATTATCAAAATTATCATAATAATCAGATGACCACAAATAGAAGATATACTCTGCGTCAAAATAAAAGCCCTTTTTTGGAAAAAACTGCGTGTCGTAAGAATCTGCTGATAATTTTCCAAACAAATTTACATAATTGCTGTTGTCAAAAATTATCTCTTCTGTATTGCCATCAACACTTTCTTCTGTGAAAGCCTTTAGAAATTTATGCTCCAGCCCGGCCCTCAGAGCAAAATTATTCTTCAGGGTTTTTTCCCAGTACAATCTGGTAGTAAAATCGTTGTAATCAACTGAAGTTTTAACATTGCTCGGATTCTCCTCTCCGGGTATTTCATCAATAAAAAAACCCTCTTCGAAAGAATTGTACCGCGAATTGATCCCAAAACTCCAGTTTTTACCACTGTTTAAAAAGTAATCGAGATTAAATCGGAAGTTATCCCCTATTACAAAATCTACGGAAAAATAGTCATTCTTAAACAATGCGTATTTTTTCGTAAAATTCAATGTGATACCCGTTTTATACAAATTGTCATAATGCAATCCAAGCTTGAAAAAAGCGGAAATATCATCTTCCAAAATATTAAAGTTCAGGATATATGCCCCGTCAACTTCTGTAAATCTGTAATGGATGCTTTCAAAGTTGTCTGTTGCATTCAAGGCATCTATGCCCTTGATCAGATCGTCCTGGCTTATGCTATCTCCAACAAAAATTTCCATGGTTTTTAAACAAAATTCTTCCGTATAATTTTCAAGTCCCTCAAATTTGATCTCCCTGATCAGTTTTGTTTGGGGAGTTTTAGAAATCTTTAACGCTGATTTCTCATCAGTTTTTACCTGCATTTCTGCCAGATCCTTTATTTTTTCGTAATTCTCCCTGGCAATCAGTTCTCCTTCATAAACAATATCTCTGGGTTTATTAAAACTGAAATCATTGTATTTGGAAATATTAGGCTTTAAGTAAATATCTGTTAAAGCCATATTTTGGGGCATGTTCTCGTACATTTTCAGGTGGGCTAATTGCAAGAGTACCAGTGGGATACTTTTCATATCCTCGTACTTGTTCAGCTTACCCTGTACATCAACCCCGATAATATAATCAACTCCTTTTTCCTTCATTCTTTGAACAGGGAAATTATCGACTACACCACCGTCTATCAAAACAGTATCATTTATAACAACAGGAGTAAGCAGAGAAGGGAAGGCACCGCTTGCCCTGATGGCCTCAGGAAGAAAACCGTGTTCCATTACAACTTCCTCACCTGTTTCCAGGTTAGTGGCGATACAGAAAAAGGGAATCGGTAACTTACTAAAATCATCAATACTCCGGACATGCTCTGTCAGTCTTGAATAGAAATCATAAGATCTTTGTCCTTTTGATACCGCTGATGGCAGGCCAATTTTCCCTTTGCTAATGGGCAGGGAGACTATGTACTTTTCCTTATTCTGTTTTTGATAATAATTGTAAGCACTCCTGGGTAAATTATCCTGTATAAGTCCTGACAGGTCGGAGTTCATTAAAAGTGAATCCAGTTCCGAGGCACTGTAACCGCTCGCATACAATCCGCCAATTATGGCTCCCATACTTGTACCACCAATATAATCGATCCTGATTCCTGCTTCCTCCAAAACCTTCAGTACCCCGACATGCGCAAAGCCTTTTGCGCCGCCTCCACTCAGCACCAGACCAATTTTTACATCTTTCTTTTGCACCACATTTTCCTGAGCGGAAAGAAGCCATGTAAACAAAAAACAAAGGATAAAACATACTAATCTCATCGCTGGATATTGAATGACAAAATTAGTCAATATTATGGTAGTAATGGAAGACTTTATTTCCTTTGTCTTTGCCTATTGCCTGAATAATTTCCTCCAAAGAGAGCATTTTCAGCCTTTTCACAGATTTGAATTCCTTTAATAATTTTAGGGTCGTTTTTTCACCAATACCGGGAATACTGACTATTTCGTTCTGAATGGCTGCCTTACTGCGGATATTTCTGTGATGACTTAGGCCGAACCTGTGCGCCTCATTGCGAAGTCTTTGTATGACTTTTAAGGATTCAGATTTTTTATCCAGATATAAAGGTACAGGGTCGTTCGGGTAGTAGATCTCCTCCAATCTTTTAGCAATACCAATAACCGCAATCTTATCACATAAACCCAATTCTTCCAGACTCTTAATCGCTGAGCTGAGCTGCCCTTTTCCACCATCAATAACAATGAGTTGCGGAAGTGCCTGGCCCTCATCCAGCATTCTTTTGTACCGCCTGAAAACCACCTCCTCCATAGAGGCAAAATCATTGGGTCCGCTTACTGTTTTGATATTAAAATGTCTGTATTCTTTCACAGTTGGCTTTCCATCCCTGAAAACCACACAAGCTGCAACGGGATTCGTTCCCTGTATATTTGAATTATCAAAACATTCAATATGCCGGGGTTCTTCTTTTAAGCGAAGATCCGTTTGCATTTGTTTCATAATTCTCGTAGTATGTCTTTCCGGATCAACGATTTGCAGTTGTTTGAACTGCTCCTGTCTCGAATATCGGGCATTCCTTTCAGACAATTCCACGATTCTTTTTTTATCGCCCAGTTTTGGAACAGTAACCTTTATTTTCTCGCCCAGATCCAATTCAAAAGGAACGTAGATCTCATGTGTATTTGAATTGAATTTCTGTCTGATCTCAATAATGGCAAGTGCAAGCAACTCTTCATCGCTTTCATCCAGCTTTTTTCTTATTTCCATGGTATGCGACTGGATAATGGCTCCGTGAATGATCTTTAAAAAATTTACGAATGCAAAACTTTCATCGCTGATAATAGAAAAAACATCCACATTGGTGATCGATGGATGAACTACTGTGGATTTGGCCTGGTAGTTTTTTAAGAGCTCCATTTTTTCCTTGATCAGGTGTGCCTCTTCAAAAGCTGACTGATCTGACAAATCATGCATCAGCTTCTCAAACTTTACAATGGCCGATTTAAAGTTACCTTTGATGATGTTCTTAATTTCCTTTAAATTCTGCTGGTAGTCCAGACTCGTTTGCAATCCTTCGCAGGGTCCCAGACAATTTTTGATATGGTATTCCAGACAAAGCTTGAATTTGCGGTCCCTGATGTTCCTGTCACTCAGTTGGTAGGTGCAGGTGCGTATCGGATAAAGCTCCTTGATCAGAGACAACAGTGCCTTGGCGATTTTTATGGAAGTATAGGGACCAAAATATTCGGAGCCGTCTTTTCTTAAATTCCTGGTTAAAAAGACACGTGAAAACGGCTCGTTCTTAATGCAGATCCATGGGTACGATTTGTCGTCCTTTAAAAGTACATTGTATCTGGGCTGGTATTTTTTGATCAGGTTATTCTCCAGTAACAAGGCATCAGATTCTGTCTCAACAACAATATGCCTGATTTCTGCAATTTTTTTAACAAGTACCCTGGTCTTTCCGCTATCCTGGGTCTTCAAAAAATAAGAGGAAACCCTTTTTTTCAAATCCTTCGCCTTGCCTACATAGATCACCTTGCCGTTTTTATCGTAATACTGATAAACACCGGGCATGTTGGGTAAGGATTTGATTTGTAAATCTATACTCAAAATTTCTTACTTAAGGAGCGAATTTATCCAGCAAAGAAGAGTTTGTTTCATCAACAACCTCCCAGCCTAGTATTGAAGATAATTTATAAATATTCGACAACTCTTCAATCAGCCTTTCTTTGGCATCGATCTGCAGATAGGTGACCTCTGCTGTTTCCTTGATCTTACGGATGCTTGATTTGTTGATATTGTTCAACTCTTCTTTGGTAAAAGTATTGAAAGTACTTTGCTGAAGGTCGAAATACTTTACATCAGGTACGATGGTGATCTCCTCTTTCGGAATCTTTTTGATGATGATCTTTCTATTTACAGAATCAACTTCTATCTCCATTTTTTTCAGATCAAAGGAAACCTGAACTTTGGCATTAACTGTAATTATGGCGCTTTTTTTAAACTCGAAGGTATCGTAAAAATACTTTTTTGATTGCTCGTAATTGTATATCTCGCTAAAAATACCCTCTGAAACAATCAGTTTGCTCATGTTTTTTATACTGTGTACGATAACCTGCGTCTCTTCTTTCTGATAGGTATTTTCCTTTTTTGAAAACCACCAGTTAGCGAGGAAAACTCCGAGTAAAATAAAAGCCAGGTAAACGACCGCCTTTTTCATTGGTTCATATGAATTAAATTGAAAGTTCATATATATGCTCTGCTGTTATAACTTGTATCAAATTGTTGCGATGTATCCATTCCTCCCGAAAAGTCTTTTTTTAGAAAAATTGACCTGCAACAATCTGTCGGCTAAATTAATCTAAAAAATGAAGCCGTTTAAACAGAAACCGGAATTTTAGATCAAGTATTGCCTTACAGGCCGGTGAACCCCAGGGCATAAGTAGTCGGATTTTGTGAAAATGACGCCGGAATAAAGATCTATTCCATCTTTTTATTAGCAGGAAAGACCTTCTTATTAAATATCAACAGTAAAATTACGCCCAGGCTTATTGCGGAATCAGCAACATTGAAAACGGGGTCAAAAAAAGTAAAATGTCTGTTCTCAAAAAAAGAATAATATTTACCACCGATTAGGGGGACCCATTCAGGTAAGGTAAAATCGATCACCGGAAGCCATTCCGGCAAGGTTGTATCTATAACAGGGAAATAGAACATATCGACTACCTTCCCGTGAAAAAGGCTGCTATAACCGCCCTCTGCAGGCATAAACTCAGCAATTCTCTGATAACTGTCCGTAAAAATAATCCCGTAGAAAACGGAGTCTATGATGTTACCCATGGCCCCCGCAAAAATAAGAGCGATACAAATGATAAGAAGACCGTGTGCTTTCTGTTTTATGGCATCATACAGCCAATATCCAATACCCGTTATTGCAACCAATCTAAAAAGTGTCAGAAATAATTTTCCCGATTCTCCGCCAAATTCTTTACCCCAGGCCATACCATTGTTTTCCAGAAAGTGAATCCTGAACCAGTCCAAGCCCATTACCTTGATCTCTTCACTCAGTACAAAATGGGTTTTAATATAGAATTTACTGATTTGATCAATCAGTAAAATAACAATGATGATGGTGATGGCTTTTCTCAAGGGAATCAATTAATATAAATCACATTATTTTACTTCTTTCACATCGATATTTGCACGAGTTGCCTTTATCGGTAATTTTTCGAACTGTTCTTTAAACCGACAAAACCTTTCTCTAATCTGAGCTGCCAAATACCTTCGAAATTATGAACATCCATGTTGGCTTCCTGTAACTGCAAAAAGACCTTTTTCCCCCACAAAACTTTCAATAGTATTTTTGTCTATTTCAAAAATCAGCAAATCAATTCTGTCCGCCCTGGTTTGTACAATTCTACTGTTTATGTTTTCTTATTGTGCATACCAATTAAAAACATAACAAAAGAATACTCTAAGACGTTTAAAAACAA
>JBFYPZ010000118.1:0-6625 GCA_041303035.1 Flavobacteriaceae bacterium | reverse complement strand
ACACCAATAAAAAACAGCACTGACGAAATAACGATAAACGCCCGGGCATATTTTTTTTCATTGTCATAAAGTCCCGGTTTTATGAATTTCCATATTTCCCAGATGATCAATGGAAATGACATGATAAAACCAACCGTGATTGCAGTCCATACATGGGCGTTAAATTGTCCGCTCATGGTCCTGCTCTGGACAACAAATGGGATCTCATTGATACACAAACCATCTTCTGCCCCGAATTTTTTAGAAAAAGCACACATAAACCGGTAGGTGAAGAAATCAGGATCTTTAGGTTTTAAGATGATCTCGTCAAAGATAAAATCCTTAAAAATAAAAGCGACCAGCCCAAACACAAAAATGAATAAGGTGGATCTGATGAGCGTCCAGCGCAATACTTCCAAATGGTCCAGAAACGACATTTCCGCTTTTTGATCTCTCATTTAGTGCCTTATGATTTAGATTAAACCTTCCTTTAACAGGTCCTGAAAATGTATGATGCCCAGATATTTGTTGTTATCAATTACTAAGATTCCCGAAATATCGTGTTTTTTCATCACTTTAACAGCATCAACAGCCATTTCATCAGGGGCGATCCATTTGGGGTTTTTGCTCATGATATCTTTAGCCCTCAGGTGCTTGATATCCTCATTTTTTTCCAGCATCCGGCGTATGTCACCATCCGTGATGATACCAATCACCTTTCCATCCTCAACAACAGCTGAGGTACCCAGGCGTTTGGCTGAAATCTCGTAGATCACGTCTTTTATGGTTGCTTCCGGACCAACTTCAGGCTTGGCATTATTAGCGATCAGGTCTTTTACCCTCAGATACAACTGTTTGCCCAGTACGCCTCCGGGGTGAAATCTGGCAAAATCCTTACTCGTAAAATCGCGTTGTTCAAGCAGACAAACTGCCAGGGCATCACCCAGAACCAGCTGGGCTGTTGTGCTGCTGGTAGGAGCCAGGTTGTTTGGACAAGCCTCTTTTTCGACATAGGCATTTAAAACAATATCGGCCTGCTGGGCAATATAAGAATCCGTATTGCCGGTAATGGCGATTATTTTATTGGTTGATTTTTTTATAAGGGGCACCAGTACTTTTACCTCGGGTGTATTGCCGCTTTTCGAAATAAAAACCACCACATCATCTTTCTGAATGGTGCCCAGATCACCGTGAATGGCATCAGCCGCATGCATAAAGATGGCAGGAGTGCCCGTGGAATTCAGGGTCGCGACAATTTTATTGCCTATGATGGCACTTTTACCTATACCCGTGATCACTACACGTCCTTTGGATTCCAATATGGTTTGTACAGCCATAACAAATTGAGTGTCCAAAAAACTTATCAGTTGTTGTATAGAATCAGCTTCGATCTGAATCGTTTTTTTTGCTGTTTCCAGAATTTGTTTGTCTTTTTTCAAGAAATATTAATTATGGATGTAAAAAAAATTATTACTATATTTATGTTCAAAATTTACCACTTTTTAAACTGTCTGTTAAATAACAAAATTTACAGGTCAGTATATTTTTTGTAAAATTATTTAAATTTAGCTAATTCTTGGAATGAAAGAGACAAAAATTGACTTGCAGGAAAGTCTTAAGAAGTATTTTGGTTTTTCAAGTTTTAAAGGTTTACAAAAGCAGGCCATCGAAAGTATCATAGAAGGCAACAATACCTTTGTTGTTATGCCAACAGGAGGCGGTAAATCACTGATTTATCAGTTACCGGCCCTGGCAAAGGAGGGAACAGCCATTGTCGTTTCTCCGCTGATCGCGCTGATGAAGAATCAGGTGGACGCTATGCGGGGCATATCCACGGAATCCGGTATTGCACATGTATTGAATTCCTCATTAAACAAAACAGAGATCAACACGGTAATGAGCGATATACAGAAAGGCATAACCAAGTTGTTGTATGTTGCACCCGAATCTTTGACCAAAGATGAATACGTAGAATTTCTGAAGAACCAGAAAATTTCCTTCGTTGCTATCGATGAAGCCCACTGTATTTCGGAATGGGGCCATGATTTCAGGCCCGAATACCGGAATTTGAGAAGCATAATCAAACAGATTGGTGATTATCCAATAATTGGGTTGACAGCAACCGCTACGGAAAAGGTACAGGAAGATATACTGAAGAATCTGGGTATTCAGGAAGCAAAAACTTTTAAAGCTTCCTTTAACAGACCCAATCTGTTTTATGAGGTCAGACCAAAAACCAACGATATCGAGAAAGATATCATCCGGTTTGTGAGAAATTACCCGGGAAAATCGGGCGTGATCTACTGTCTGAGCAGGAAGAAAGTCGAAGAAATTTCACAGGTTCTGCAGGTGAATGGTATCAAGTCAGTACCCTATCATGCGGGTCTGGACCCCAAGACCAGATCGAAACACCAGGATATGTTCCTGATGGAAGATATTGATGTGGTAGTTGCTACCATAGCCTTCGGTATGGGCATAGACAAGCCGGATGTCCGTTTTGTAATCCACCACGACATGCCAAAAAGCCTCGAAAGTTATTATCAGGAAACAGGCAGGGCCGGAAGGGATGGTGGAGAAGGTTATTGTCTTGCTTATTACTCCTATAAAGACATTGAAAAGCTGGAAAAATTTTTGGCAGGAAAACCCGTCGCAGAACAGGAAATTGGCAATGCACTTTTACAGGATGTCATTTCTTATGCCGAAACCAGCATGTCCCGACGAAAATTTCTACTGCATTATTTTGGGGAGGAATTTGATGAAATCGATGGGGAAGGTGCCGATATGGATGACAATGTGCGCAACCCAAAAAAGAAAAAAGAAGCACAGAATGACGTTAAATTGTTGTTGGAAGTTGTAAAAAAGACCAATCAGGAATACAAGGCCAAAGAGATCATCAACACCCTGATAGGAAAGGAAAACGCGCTGTTAAACTCTCATAAAACGCATAAAATGGATATTTTCGGTGTTGGTGCCGAGAAAACGGACAAACACTGGATGGCGCTGATCAGGCAAACACTGGTCGCAGGACTGCTCAAAAAAGAAATTGAACAGTACGGGGTCTTGAAATTGTCGGAGGCAGGTGAGCATTTTATTAAGCACCCGCATTCCTTTATGATGACAGAAGACCATGTATATGATATGATGGAGGATGACAGTATCAATGGGCTTTCAAAACCGGGGGGTGCTACAGATGAGGTTTTGATGGGCCTCCTGAAAGATCTCAGAAAGTCAATGGGCAAAAAGCTGGGTGTACCACCCTATGCCGTTTTTCAGGATCCTTCACTGGAGGATATGACCTTAAAATATCCTACTTCTATAGCCGACCTCTCAAATGTACACGGAGTAGGTGATGGTAAGGCGAAAAAATATGGTCAGCCTTTTGTGGATCTCATCGCAAAATATGTTGAGGAGAATGATATAGTAAGGCCGGATGATCTCGTCGTAAAAAGCACCGGGATCAACTCAGTACTGAAACTTTTTATCATTCAGAATACAGATAAAAAAATACCCCTGGATGACATTGCCAAAGCCAAGGGACTTAAAATGGAAGATTTTATCAAATTGCTCGAACAGATTGTTTATTCAGGAACGAAGATCAATATTGATTACTATCTGGACGAAATTCTGGATGAAGAGCAGCAGGAAGAGATCTTTGATCATTTCATGACAGCAAAAAGCGATAAGATCAAACTTGCACTGGATGAATTTGGCGGGGAATACGATGAAGAGGAGTTGCGACTCATGCGCATCAAGTTTATCAGCGAGGTGGCTAATTAATAAGGATGCATTCTTTTTTATTTGTCATTGTTAGCCCTTAACTATTCTAAATAATTTTCAGAGCAGACAGGTCAGGAAAACAGCAGGATCAGACGATCAGAAGTATTTTTATCAAAAGTGCTCAACCGGTAGTCTCCAAAAGTCTTTACAATTTCCAGCCCGGCTTCTGAAGCCATACTTTCAAAATCGTAAAGCGAAAAACTGCGCACTTTTTCCTCAAAGTGGTAATCGTGGTTTTTGTCAGTGAAATCTATATTTTTTACCAGAAATCCATCCCTGTTCACTCTTGAAATATGAAAGGTGATATTATCTTTAACCACCGCTTCTGTACTGACAAGCTCTACGTTAATTTTAAAAATATTCAGAAAATCTATAACCAGAATACCTCCCGGTTTTAATGCATTCTTAAAATTTTTCAAAACCTCAATATGCATTGAATCGTCATCAAAATAGCCAAAGCTGGTGAACAGATTAAAAATGGCATCATAAGTATTGTGAAGCGGTTTGCGCATGTCGTGCACCATAAATCTCAGCGATTCGTTTTCGAACTTTTTTGCATATTCGATGCTGTTTACGGAAAGATCAGCTCCTATGACCTTGTAACCGAGTTGTTCCAAAAAGACGGCATGCCGGCCCCTTCCGCAAGGCAGGTCCAGGATCCGGGAACCTTTGCTGAGTTTCAGATGATCAGACAGCAATGTGATAAAGGATTCTGCTTCCTCTTCATTTCTGTGTTCATACAACTTATGGTAATAGCTTGTATCGAACCATTCTTTAAACCATGCACGCTGATTAACCATATATTCCTAACCCATATTAACCCTGCAAATAAAAGAAATAATAATGTAAATCGCGTAGCTTTGCAGTATGGATAAAAATTTTAGAATGATAGCCAAGACACTTTTTGGCTTTGAACCCCTGCTCGCTGATGAATTGAGAAAACTTGGGGCCATGAATGTGGTTGAAGGAGTCAGGAATGTTTCCTTTGAGGGCGATACAGGATTCATGTACAAGGCAAATATGGCTTTGAGAACGGCGATTAGGATACTCGTACCCATTGCCAGCTTTAAAATTTTAAACGAACAGGACCTTTATAAAAATATCAGATCGATCAACTGGGAGGAACACATGGATGTAAAAAGTACTTTTGCCATCAATTCTACAACCCACTCCGATAATTTCACCCATTCTCATTACGTATCTCTGAAATGCAAGGATGCCATTGCCGATTATTTCAGAGATAAATTCGGTGAGAGGCCCAATGTTGAGCTCGACAATCCGACTTTGATGATCAACATTCATATACAACAGGATCATTGTGATGTCTCACTGGACAGTTCAGGAGATGCCCTCTACAAAAGAGGTTATAAGACCGCTACCA
Organism: Flavobacteriaceae bacterium; assembly: GCA_041303035.1. Classification (GTDB taxonomy): domain Bacteria; phylum Bacteroidota; class Bacteroidia; order Flavobacteriales; family Flavobacteriaceae; genus Namhaeicola. The sequence continues at coordinate 1,488 of JBFYPZ010000118.1, read as the reverse complement.
ATATTGCACCGATCAATGAGGTTTTTGCAGCCGGATTGATCATGATGACCGGTTACGACGGCTCTCAGCATTTTATTGATCCCATGTGCGGAAGCGGTACTTTGTTAATAGAAGCTGCCATGATAGCCAATCAGATTCCAGCCAATATAAACCGGAAAGAATTTGGGTTTATGAATTGGAAAAATTATGATGTATCCTTGTACACACTTATCCGCAAGTCGCTCTTAAAAAAAATGATCAACTCTCCCCACAAGATCATAGGCTATGACAAGGCACCCTCAGCGGTGATCAAAGCTGGGAACAATATTGAAAATGCAGGTTTATCTGACTTTATTGAGGTGCATAAGAAAGATTTTTTTACTACAGAAAAGCCGGTTGAAGGAAGAACGCTGGTATGTTTTAACCCACCGTATGGAGAGCGTTTAAAAATAGATGTTCCGGGTTTTTATAAAAATATTGGCGATACGCTGAAACAATTTTATACAGATACAGATGCCTGGTTCATAACTTCTGACCTGGAAAATGGTTTAAAGAATGTGGGCCTTCGTACGTCACGAAAAATAAAGGTCTTTAACGGGAATCTGGAATGCAGGTTTGTAAAATACGAGATGTATTCGGGAACAAAGAAGGTCAGTAGAACGCAGCATCCTCTCTGAGGATTTTGAGCATATGGAAACCATAGATCTCATAGCCCTCGTTGTAGTAGAATTTATGTGATTTGCGGTTGTCGGCATAGGTATTCAGCTCTGCTGCCTCACAGCCCATTTCTATCAGCCGTTCATGAATCCACCCAAAGAATTTTTTACCGAGTTTCATATTTCTGTAGTCCGGATGGATTACCACATGATCCACTTCAGCGCTCCTGCCGATATAGTGCCTGGTCATCAGCCAGATCCCGCAAATCCCGATCAGTTCATCTTTGTAATACATGCCTGCGCAGAGGTAATTCTGTTCTGCCATTTCTGACAGGCGCAGATTTAAAAGGTCATCCGGAGTTTTGGAGTTCAGGAATTTCAACAGCGGAACAATCGTTAAAATTTCTTTTTTTCCGATGAATTTGATATCGACATCAATCATAATTAGTATTATTTTAGCTACAAATTAAAGTAATTAAGATCAATGATTCAAATACGCGAAATTAAAGCAGAAGAAACCTATCCAATCCGTAAAAAGGAATTGCGCAAGAACATGACCCTATCCGAAAAAGTCCCCGGGGATTTTGATGAAAACACGATCCATCTGGGAGTTTTCGACCAGGAGGAACTCGCCTGTGTGGCCACTTTTATGAAAACGAAAAGTCCCGCATTCAGAGGAGAGCAATACCAGTTACGCGGTATGGCTACTGAGGAATCGCATCAGCGAAAAGGACTTGGCAGAGCCGTGCTGCTGGAGGCTGAGGACATACTGATCAAAAAGGATATAGATATCCTGTGGTGTAATGCACGGGTATCCGCATTGGATTTCTATAAAAAGCTTGGGTATAGGACT